>CAYRBW010000136.1:0-6524 GCA_964422575.1 uncultured Limnohabitans sp. | reverse complement strand
TTGTTGATGATGAACAGCACGCCGAAGTAGACCGGGTCGATGCCGGCGGCCTTGATCACCGGCATCAGCACCGGCGTGAGGATCAGGATGGTGGGCGTCATGTCCATGGCGGTGCCCACGATCATGCACAAAATCATGATGGCAAACATCAGCAAAGTGGGGCTGCCCAGCAAGGGCTCCAGCAAAGCGATGACCTGCTGAGGCAAATTGGCCACGGTGATCAACCAGGCCGAGACCATGGCAGCGGCCACCAGGAACATCACCACCGAGGTCGTCTTGGCCGCAGCTTGGAAAACCTGCACCAACTGTTTCAGGCTCAGTTCTTTGTAAATCACGGACGCCACAAACAAGGCATACACCGCAGCCACCACGGCCGCTTCAGTGGGTGTGAACACGCCCATGCGCAGACCCACCAAAATGATCACGGGCAGCATCAAAGCCCAAGTGGCACGGCGCAGTGCAGTCCAAATTTCAGAGGTCGGCTGGCGGGGCGGTGGAGTCAATTGTTCTTTGCGCGTCAACCATCCCCAGGTGATCCACAAGCCTGCGCTGAGCACGATGCCTGGGAAGATGCCCGCCAAAAACAGCTTGCTGATCGACACGTTGGCGGCCACACCAAAGATCACAAAACCAATCGAAGGCGGGATGATTGGACCGATCACACCGCAAGCGGCAATCAGTCCACCACTGCGGGCTTTGTCGTGCCCGGCCTTGACCATCATGGGCAAGAGCAGCGCCGTCAACGCCGCCGCATCGGCCACAGCCGAGCCCGACAAGGCCGACAACAAGCAAGCGGCCACGATGGTCACATAGCCCAGACCACCACGGATGTGGCCCACCAAAGCCATGGCGAAATCCACAATGCGGCGCGACAAACCACCGGTGTTCATGATTTCACCGGCCAGCATGAAAAATGGCACGGCCAGCAAAGGAAAACTATTGGCACCTTCGATCAAGTTTTGCGCCAGGATCTGGGCGTCAAACATGTTCATGTGCCACATCAAGGCCACACCGCAGAGCAACAAAGAAAAAGCAATTGGAATGCCCAAGGCCATGGCCGCAAGCAAAGATCCCAGAAAAACGGCGATGGTCATGAGCCTTCTCTTTCTTCTTATTTCAAAGGTGCAGGCACATTGATCGGTTCTTCTTCCGATTCGCGCACACCCACCATTTCGTTCTCAGTCATATCGCCCGTTGCCAAACGCCAAAGTTTGTTCAGCAAAATCACCGCAATCGAGACCGCAGCCACCATGCCGCAGCCATAAAAAATAGCCATGGATGCCTCCATGACCGCGCTGGTGGTTTCCAAATTGATGACCGCTTGCTCGTAAGAACCTTTAAAAAGCAGCCAGCACACAAACAGCATCAAGGCATGGCCAATGAACATGAACAGTTTTTTGCCCGCCAAAGGTAGCCGGGACACCAAAGTGTCAGTGCCCAAATGCGCACCATCTTTCATGGCCACAATGGCACCCAAGAAGGTCAACCAAACGAACAACCAACGCGACAACTCTTCGGACATGGTGATGCCCGAGTTGAAACCATAGCGCATGACCACATTGCCAAACACCAAGACGACCATGATCGCCAAGCTGATGGCCGTCAATTGGTTCAGCAGCCAGCAGTAACCATCAATGATTTTTTTCAACACACGCTCTCCTGAATGGGCTTAGGCTAATGTACGAACTGGTTAGTTTTAATGGATGGGTGATTACCCTGATGAGAAAAATCCGCAAAACGCTATCTGTTATGCCGAAATTTGATCGCTGACAAAACGCAGGATCAAGTCCACCACATGCTCCCGCTTGAGGGTCTCGGCTTTGCCCTGGCTGGCTTTGTCTTGGAAGATCACCCCAAAGGTGTGGCGGTTGGAGACATTGAAAAACGTGAACGCTGAAATCGCCGAGTGGATGTCCACCGGGTCTAGCCCAGGCCGGAACACCCCCTGCTCCACCCCGCGTGCGTAGACAGCTTGCAAGGACTGGATCGCAATCGAATTGAGTGACTGTATGTTTTTGCTCTGGCGCAAATAATCGCCACGCTGGATGTTCTCATTCATCACCAGGCGAATGAAGTCTTCGTTGTCCCGGTGGTGGTCGTAGGTGAACTCCACCAGTTTTTGCAACGCCGCAACGGGTTCCAGATCGGCCAGGTGCAAATCGGCTTCGATTGAGCGCATGCGCCGGTATGCCTCTTCGAGCACCGCCAAGTACAGACCGTCCTTGCTGCCGAAGTAGTAATAGATCATCCGCTTGCTGGTACGGGTGGCGGCTGCAATCTCGTCAATGCGGGCACCGGTGAGGCCTTTGTCGGCAAATTCGTGTGTGGCCACAGCCAGGATCTCGGTCATGGTGCGGGCAGGGTCGTTGGTACGCCCCGCCTCTTTGGCTATTTGAGGTGCTGAGGTCGTATCCTCGTCAAAATGTACCAGTTGGTTCATTTGGCAAGTATAGAAGCCTGCCTGTCGCTTTCTTATCCGTACAAGCCCGAATGCGGTCTGTTCAGTGGTTATATTGACCTCCAAGATATTTCACACATTGGAAGCACCCATGAAAACAATCGGCATGATCGGCATCGGCATGATGGGCCACGGCATCGCGCGCAATTTGCTCATGCACGGGCAAAGCCTGACGGTGCTGGAACACCCCGGCAACCAAGCGCTGGACGCTCTGCTGGCCGCAGGCGCACGCACTTGCACCACGCCTCAGGCGCTTGCTGCGCAATCGGATGTGATCATTTTGTGCGTGACCGGCACGCCGCAAGTAGAAGCCGTTTTGACGGGTGAAAACGGCGTACTCAAGGGCATGCGTCCGGGCACCATCGTCATCGACTGCTCCACGGCCGTGCCCGCTTCGACAGAAAAAGTCGCGGCCCTGGTCATCGCCCAAGGCGGTCAGTTTCTCGATTCGCCCATGACGCGCACCCCCAAAGAGGCCGCCGAAGGCCGTCTGAACCTGCTGGTCGGTGGCGATGCGGCCTTGTTTGAGGCCTGCAAACCCATCTTGTCGTGCTTTGCCGAAAACATCGTGCACACCGGCCCAATCGGCTCGGGCCACCGCATGAAGCTCTTGCACAACTACGTGTCGCTGGGCACGGTGACCTTGTTGGCCGAAGCCGCAGCGTGCGCGCAGTTATCGGGCGTGAATGCACAAACCTTTGTGGACGTGCTGGCCATGGGCGGCGGCTGGGGTGCAGCGCTCGAACGCCTCAAGCCCACACTGGCCACAGGCGACACGTCGGGTCTGCGCTTTTCGATGAGCAATGCACTCAAAGACCTGAGTTACTACAACCAAATGGCCATCGACACACATGCCGACCACACCGTGGCGCAAGCCATCAAGGGCACACTGGAAGCCGCATGCAAAGAAGGCGATCCGAATGCGCTGGTGCCTGAGTTGATCGGGTTGCTGGTTAAGCGCCAAGCCGTTTAACCAGCCAATGCAACTTGCGGCTTAGACGCGGCTGAGGACAGCCCCTGTGCCCATGCCAAACAACCCGATCAAGCAGCGATAACTGGATGCGTGGCATGTCTCGTTCAGCCCATGCCTTCGGGTTTGATTTGCGCACGGGCAATCACTTGCTTCCATCGGGTTTGCTTGAGCTTGATGAACGCCTCAAACTCTGCACCAGTGTTGCCTACGGCCAGCGCCGTTTCATGGGCCAATTTTTCTTTCACCAAGGCACTGCGCGTGGCTTTCATCGATTCGGCCTCCAGTTTCGCAATATGGGGCTTGGCCCCAACAAGCCGTACCATTGGGTCATCTCAAAACCTTTGAACCCTTGCTCGGCCACCGTGGGCACATCGGGCAACTGGGGCAGGCGCTGCGAAGTGCCGGTGGCAATGCAACGCAGCTTGCCCGCCTTGATGAACTGCAACAAAGCGGGTGCCCCCACCGAAGCAGCCTGCAAACGGCCCGCCATCAGGTCGGTCAGCATGGGCCCTGTGCCACGGTAGGCACATGCAACACAAAGGTTTCGGTGGCCATCTTGAGGTATTCGAAAGCCAAGTGCCCTGCACTGCCGTTGCCCGCTGAACCATAGTTCATCTGGCCCGGGTGCGCTTTGGCATAGGCCACAAATTCCTTCAAGTTCTTCACCGGCAGATCAGGGTGCACCACATACAGTTCAATGCATTTAGCGTTGGCGTGAAAATAAATTTTTCAGAGACGACCTTGTAGGGATCAAGATTCAATGCCGCTCAAACCAGCGGTACGGTGAGTTTTTCAATGACGGCGCTTGTCTCAGGGCGGACACCACGCCACCAGGCAAAGGCCTCGGCAGCTTGTTCTGCCAACATGCCCACACCATCGGCCAGGCGCGTCACACCAGCTTGGCGGGCCAACTTAAGAAACGGTGTCAGGCCCTTGCCATACGTGAGGTCATAGGCCAGGCAGCCCGGTGCAAAAGCAGACAAAGGCAAAGGCGGCAGCTCGGCGCTCAGGCTGGCCGATGTGGCATTGAGCACCACATCAAACCCACCCGCCACTTCGGCATAGCCCATGCCAGACACGGGCACAGTGCCACTTTGGTGCTGGTGCGCCAGATCGGCCAGCGCTTGAGCTTTGGCGACCGTACGGTTGACGATGACCACCTCGGCAGGTCCTTGGGCCAACAAAGGCAATAAGGCACCGCGTGTGGCACCACCAGCGCCCAAAATCAGCACCCGTCGCCCTTGCACTGCACAGCCCAGGTTGTGCGCCAGATCGCGCACCAAACCTATGCCGTCAAAGTTTTCGGCATAGACCTTGTCGCCAACGAACTTCATCGCGTTCACAGCACCCGCCATTTGCGCACTGGGTGCCAAGTCGGTGGCATAAGCAAACGCATCCAGCTTGAAAGGCGCGGTCACGTTCATGCCCCGGCCACCTGCCAACCTGAAGGCGTCAACCGCTTGCGCAAAACCACCCAAGGGCCCCAACACCTTGGTGTATTCCATGTCTTGCCCGGTCACTTGTGCAAACGTGGAATGGATGAGCGGCGACTTGCTCTGCTCGATGGGGTTGCCAATCACGGCGTAACGGTCTGTCATGAGAAATTCCAGCAAACAAGGCACCGATCTTATCGCCTCGGCATGCGGGAATGAAGACCGCAAAGACGTCCCCGCTTGTGTACCAGCAGCATGTGGGCCGCAGGCCGCGCCGTCATGGGCCTTGCATCAGTGCCGCCCGACCAACCGGTTCACAAAAAAGCCCAACAGGGCAACACCCGCCGCCGCCAGGCTCAGGGTGTAAGGCAGCCAGTTGCGGTCCACACTTTCGGCCATGAGCAGCACACCGGTGGATTGCCCAAAAAACAGCAAACAAGCAAACAGCGTGACCGCCGTGCCGCGTGAAGCAGGGGCCATTTGGGTGGCATGCACCTGCAGCGTGTTGTGCAGCATGTAAAAACCAAAACCGGTGGCAAAGCAGCCCAACATGCCCCACACAGGCCAATGGGCCCAGGCCAGCATCAGCAGCCCCAGCACAATGCAGGCGACGCCGGTCCTCACCAACCCACGCTCCCCGCCGAGCCAGCTCAGCCAGCGGCGTGCGAACTGGCTGTAGAGCAAGCCACCCACCCCATAGAGCATCATGACCGAGCCAGCAAAAACCACACCCATGTCGAACTGCTGGTGCAAATGCGTGGGAATGAAGGCCATGGCACCAAAAACCAAAGCGCCTTCAAGGGCCGTGACCACCAGCACTTGGCGCACACGTGGCACACGCAACATGGCGAAGGTGTTGGCAAAGTAAGCTGCAAAACTGCTGGCGTTGGCTGCCTTGGGGGTGGTCGGCATGCTGCGCAATTTGCGCCAGAGCATGAGCGCCGCCACAGCAAAGAGTGCAGACACCACAGCAAACGCGGTGCGCCAGCCCAAGTGTTCAGCCGCAAAGCCGCCAAACCACAAGCCGACCATCATGCCGCTCACGGTGTAGCCCATGAGCTTGGCCAGGGTTTCCTGTCTGCGGTCATACGCCACTTGGTCGCCGATCCAGGCCATGGACAGCGGGATGATGCCCGCTGCCGCCGCCCCCATGAAGGCACGCATGACCACCAGCACGGTCAAGTCAGCTGCCATGCTGGTGAGGGCACTGAACACCGCGCAAGCCAGCACCGCCAAGGAGATGACGCGCAATTTTCCAAAGCGGTCGCCCAGCGGGCCATAAAACAACTGCAGCACGCCATAGGCCACGGCAAATGAAGACACCACACGCGACGCCTCTCCGGTGCTGACCTGGAACTCTTGCCCCAACACCACCAGCATCGGGTCGCACAGGCGCATGGATGCCATGCTGGCGAAACCGGCCAAACCCATCACGCGCAAGCTGTTGCGCTCAGCCTGCAAAGTGCTCATGCATCAACCATTGAGTTGCTGCTCCAGGTCGTGCAGCACCTGGTAACAAGGCAACACTTGCGCAATCGAGCTGTTGGGCTCACGGCCTTCTTTGATCGCTGCGAAAAATTCACGGTCTTGCAACTCGATGCCGTTCATGGAAACGGCCACTTGCGACACATCGATTTTTTCTTCCTTGCCGGTGTACAGG
>CAYRBW010000135.1:0-6575 GCA_964422575.1 uncultured Limnohabitans sp. | reverse complement strand
GGCTTGGGCGGCTTGGGCGTTCTGGCCGCAGTCAGCACAGGAGCAACGGTGAGCGACCAATACGGCTTGTCTACCGACGGCACAGCCACCTTGGTGATTGCTGCCGTCAACGATGCACCAGTGACGCAGGGCGAGGCCGCTACCACCGCCGAAGACACGGCCATCGTGTTCACCCAAGCTGAGCTGCTGGCCAACGACAGCGATGTGGATGTGGCCACCGATGGGCAAGTGCTGCGTATCAGCCGCGTGGGTGATGCACAACACGGCACAGTCATCTTGGACAATCAAGGTCAGGTGCGCTTTGCGTCTGACGCAGCCAACACCCCTCAATATCTGCAAAGCGCCTGAACAGGCATTCACTATCATCATTGGTTTGTTTCAACTCAGACTGCAAAGCCACATATAGCCATGTCTAAAACCTACATCATTGACGCCCTGCGCCTACACCTTAAAGCCCGCAACATCACCTACAAAGAACTCGCACAAGCCATAGGCTTGTCAGAGGTCAGCGTCAAACGCTTGTTCACAGGTGGAGACTGCGGGCTAGACCGCTTAGAGCAAATCTGCCAATACCTGCATCTTGAGTTTCGGGATTTATTCAAAACCACCCCCCGCAAACGCAAACTCATCATCCAACTCAGCTTGGCCCAAGAGCAAGAGTTTGCGCAAGACAACCACCTGCTCATGGTGGCCGTGTGTGCTCTTAATCATTGGCCTGTGGCAGACATTCACAAACACCTGAAACTCACGCGCGGGCAAGTGCAAAAACTACTCAAGCGTCTAGATGACATGGGCTTTCTGGATGTCCAAGCCTCCGACCGCTACCGCCTGTTGGTGGCCAACAACTTTGGATGGATCAGTGGTGGCCCCATCATGCGCATGGTCCAAAGCGTGAGCGATGATTTTTTTAACAACACCTTTGAGGGGGAAGGTGAAATCCTCAAAATCATGAATGTGCGCATCTCGCACCAAGCGCAAGAACAACTCAAAGCCAGGTTGGAGCAAATTGCCTTGGAGTATGAAGACCAAGCCCGCGCAGACTCGCACCTGCCCTTGCAAGACAGACCGCCATTGTCTGTGTGCATTGCCGTGCGTACCTGGGTGCCTAAATTCATGCGTGACCTCTACAGACTAGAAGCACAGCCCCAACCACCAAGCACAGCCATCAAAGCAGCCAAGGCAAGCAAAACACGCCAAAAATCAACACAACCGCCCGCAAAAAAACAGACCAAGCGCTCGGCAAAACCCGAGTAAAAGAGAAGGGCATTACCCCTAAAAGTGCAGAAAGTATCACCAGGTGATGTTTTAAACACCATCTGGTGATACTTTCTATTTTTTTATCAAAACATCTTCCAATCGCTTGCCTAGCAACACAAAAGTAACCACAATCCACGGACTCTAAAAAACGACTCAACCATGCTTGCTCAGTGCACACATTATTCCTTCGCTGCCCACCTTGGTGGTGGGTTTTGGGTTCGTGATGTTTTGCCGGTGAATAGGTTGAACCAATTCTTGAAAAACATGTGCATCTCTGCTAACGATGCTTTATACAAGAGTGCCGCATGAAGTTCATCCAACTCCAAATCATCGGGCTTGTCTTGTTTGGCCACACCATAGCTTGTGGTGCTCAAGAATACTACCCGCTGCAAGAAGGGCAACCGCTGCCTAAGATCAAGCACCGACTCGATCCCAGCAGATACCCCAACCAATCGGGCTGGTATCCGCAAAGTGTCAGTTACGCCCCAGATGAAACCAATCTGCTGGTAGGCGCTTGCCCCAACAACCCGGCCGAATACAACAACCCCCGCTATTCACCGCGCTGCACCCTGATTCGGTACGACATCGGCAAAACCCAGTGGCAAGCTTTGGGTGAGATCAACAAAGACAAGCACTACGAAGATGCGGCCTACACCTTTGATGGCCAAGCCATCTTTGCACACGAGCACGGTGAGTGTGATGTGGTGCCTCTTGTTGCGCCTCCCCGAAAATACTGCAGTCGCCTGGTGCTGCTGGACCTCAACGGAAAGAAGCTCAAGAACCTCACCCTTGAGCCCCACAACACCTACCTTTACCCCAGCCTCACAAGAGACGGCAAAAAGATTTTGTACTGGGGCGTGAGCAACCAACTCTCAGCCGGTATGGGCGGCGGTGCGTGGGATGTCAAAGAGCTGGACATTGCTTCTCAACGCACGATTCAGAAGACCGACTATCAAGCAGCTTTTCCGAAAACCACCCCGCGCTATATGCCCGATGGCAAGCATTTGATGTTGGCGGCTGAGGAGTATCCAAAAAGACCCAATGGTGCCCAAGATTTCATGAAGCCAGATCCTAGAACTGGAGAATTGCGCGAGGTCTATTACGTCAGCAAATTCGGCCGCAACATGACCGTTGTTGTTGACAGCCCCCGCGCGCCCATCAAACCGTATTTCCCCACCCTCAAAAAAATCACCCAGGCCGATGGCTCAGAAACTTGGGAACCTACCGATGAACACATGTGGCTCATCGTGCGTGATATCTCGCGAGACGGCAAATTGGCGGTGTTTGATGACCGAGGCATAGGGATGTGTTTCCGGTTCATTGAAGAGCCTTTACGCAAAGCGGAATGTTTTACGCGGATGACGTACTACGCTGCATCGACCTCTATTTCGCTAAGCGCCAAAACCGTGGCCAATGTATCCAGTCAAAACAAGCCCTCAATCACCTCACGCTTGCATCTCATCGACGTGACGACAAACCACGCGCAAGTTATTCCCTTGGATTGGTAACTCTCAAAAGACGAGAACAACATGGCAGAACAAGTCAACACCATTGCCAATGTGTACCAGCGCCGAGAGCTGGTGCCCATTCTTCGCTACGGCAACTTTGCAGGCCCGGGCTATGCCGGTCGCATGGGTGCTGAGACGGTCCTGTCCGACCCCGGCATCAATGGCGGCAAACCGATCAAGGTCTCAGAACTGACGCGCACCCCCGAGGGCCTGGCGCAGTTCATGTCCGAGGCGGCCAAAGTCCAACCCAACGGCTACTTGGACGCCATCACCCGCAACCACGATGTGGAATACACCGTGGCCGAAGTGCGCTACATGAACAAAGTGCAAACCCAGTTTGGCGGCAGGCTGCCCGACCAGCTCAGCAGCGAAGAAACCCGCAGCCCCGCCTTCAAGCAACTGGTGAGCGAGCGCAACCAAGAGTACTGGCAGGCCGATCAACGCATGCTCTATAGCGTCACGGATTACCAACCCGTCGACTTTGCAGATGCGGCCTACAAAAGCTTGATGGTCAAAGGCTTTTACGTCAAAGCCGGCAACGACACACTGGGCGGCGACTACGGCATACCCAAAGCCGAAGTGGATGGCTTTTTTGACACACTCAAAGCCAAAGACCCAACAGTCATGACCCCCAACGGCGTGCTCGACAAACTGACGGCACTGGGCGACGCGGGCAATTTGGCCAAGTCAGACTTTGAACAACTGGTCACATTGCCACTCACGCCGCAAGAGCGTGCCTTCTTCAATACCCAACTGACACCGGGCAGCAAGGTGGTGCCCAGCGATCTGGATGCGCAAGGCAACATCATCCCCTACGACCAGCGCGACTTCAGCCAGAGCATCGTGGTGCCGTTTCAGTCGCCCGACAACAACAACCTCTACATGGCCCGCGTCAAAATGGGCAACTCCGAGGTGACCAGTTGGCTGGACAAGTCAGACGATAGAAATCCCGTATTTACCCAGGAAACCCGTGTCAACGGGGTGTTGGTCTCCACAGAGGTGAGAACAGCGATTGACGACGGTGCCGTCCGTGAAGGACAACTCGTTGCGCGTACCTATCAAGTGGAGGTGCGCAACGGCCAAGGCGAACTCGAAAAAAGTTTCACCTTAGAGAAACCTGTAGTTCCTGACTTGCCACTCCCACCTGATCTGCAAGCCAAAATCAACGCCGTCATCTCAGGAAACTACAGCGATGTTGTCCCAGAGATAAAAACCAACCCTTTCAGCGCACACGCCGTCAACGGCATCGACCAGCAAAGCAACCAAGCAGATCAAAAACCAGCAACCTGGTCATCAGTCAACTCAGAAGACGCGGGCGATCCACAAGAAGCAGACAACAACGACGCAAACGGCCCCCAGCAGCAACTCGAAGATGCTTTCGACCGCGCCGATCAAGCTGCCGCCGACATCAAAGCCCAATATCCAGACACGGTGCAAGTGGCCGATGCTGGTGCTGCTTTGCCTGATACGCCTTCAAGCACCAACACCCTTACCCACTTCATCAACACCCAAGGCACCAGCCTGCCCCCCGCACAGCAAGACGCCCTCGCCACCCAAATCGACAAACTGGGCCTGGGCGGTGAAGCTGACTTGTCGTTTTACAGCCTGCCCGGTGGCGGTGCACTGATTGCCAACGCTGACGGCGACATCGTGGGCGAGATCAACCGCTCTGATGCAGGCGGCTTGAACCTGCGTGCCACCGCCATCGATGCCGATGGCAACGCTGTGCAGGTGAGTCAGCACATCAGTGAATCAGGCCAAAGCCTGACGGATGCGCAGTACAGCCAGCAACAACTCACCCAGTTGAGTGCTGGCCTGGGGCTGGTGAACAATTTTCAGTCGCTGCAAAACTGGGACGATCTGAACGACCTGTCTCGCCTGTCCACGCTGGTGGGCACCTACAACAACCTGAGCAACTTGAGCGGTGGTGCCAGTGGGTTTTTAGGAGATTTGGGGCCACTGGCCGGGGGCTTGGGCTTGCTGGCCGCGCTGGACTCGGGTGACGGACTGGGCATTGTGAGCAGCAGTTTGCAGCTGGGGCAAATGGGTCTGAACGCTTATAGCGGCTACATGAGCGAGCTAGCGCTGCAAATGATGAACGACATGATGGTGCAAAGCACTGTCGATGCAGCCACCAGCGCAGCATTTGATGCTGCGGCAGAGGCAGCCTTAGAAAGTGCCGCCACCAGTAGCGCCATAGGGCAAGCCCTGCCGTACATCAGCGTCATCACCAGTCTGGCCAACTTCGAGGACAACCCCGCGCAAAGCATGGGCACGCCCATTCATGGCTTCGCACGTGGACCCGCCATGAATGACGAATTTTTCAGGAGCGTGGCATGAACGCAGAACCCCAAATTGAACAGGCCACTCAAGAACAACCCAAATCCAAACGCTTGAGTTCGTTGGTTTGGATTTTGGTGTTGTGGGGATTTGTGAGACTAGTTTCTGAAATGGATGGGATTAGTTGGGAGAGGGCGTTTCCTGATGCTTCCATTATTTTCGGACTCTATCCAGCAACTTTGTTTCTCGTACTTGCCATTGTTTCACCTGTCCGCTTGTATCAACGTGCTTTACGTTGGACTGCGTTGATTTCTGTATTGGGCAGCTTTTTGACAATTTTATTTTTTGATAAGCAATCCCAAGGAATTCAATTCATTGTCTGGGAGCAACGTCTTCTTGTGTTCATCACGATTGCAAGCATTGCTGTCCACTGGGCTGTTAAAAGGAAGAACAAATGACCACACTCACCCCCGCCCATCTCCAACAACAATTCGAAGGCTCACGTCTTGCTGCTGCGGCCTATGCCGCAACCGACATCAAGACATTACTGAACACCAACCCCAGCACGCATCAACTCTCTGCTGGTTTGCACAACGCGCTGCTCAAGCAAGGCTTCAGCATCGAACAAGCCAACAACTTCGTTCAGAAATACACCCCTGTTGCGTCCCTGGATCAAGACGGTGCAGGAGCTGTTCTATTCAGAGTGAATGGAACGGATCAGGTTGCAACTGCTGTGCGAGGGACTGATTGGAAAGAGAATTTCAAGAGCGACGTTGCCTTAGCCGACGCCACCATCACCCAAGGCCAACTGCCCGTCTACCAAACCACACTGATCGCAAACTTCGTGTTGCGCGAGACCACACCCGCTGGGCAGCCTGTGCCCCAATTTGCCGTGCAAGGTGGCAACAGCAATGCGGCTGATTTATTGCGTGCCAGCTCGGACAGCGCCACAACCAATCAGTTGATGACCGCTGGCGGTGGACTCAACACCTCGATGTTGTCGTCACCACAAATCACCCTGCCCACAATTGTGCAAACCGGCACTACCCTTGGCACAGGCCGTGCTGTGGGGCCTTGTGTGGATGCAGCAGGCCACTCTGAAGGCAGCCCTGAAGTGACTGTGGTGGGCGCAGCCATTGCCCAGTGCACTCGCATCACCACCGTCAACGGCCCCGGCGTTTCTTTGGTGCAGATGCAGCATGTGGCCAATGAAATCACCAGCAAAGCCAATCTACCTGCTCAAGATTTGGCCTCACAAAACCAAATCAACAGCCAGCTCAATGTGGGCACCGCTGGCATGAGCGTGATTGATGGTCTCAATGGTGGGTTGCCCGGCACCAACACCACCTTGGGCATTCCCACCAGTTATGGCGGTTTGGTGGGTTCGCACAGTTCCATCGTTGCCATGAACGCGGCCGAGGCGGTTTACCGTGATGCGGGAGGCGTTCTGAATCCGGGCTCGGCCAATCTGTCCGACACCTACAACTTCCCCGACACCGCAGGCGCAGGCCGTGGGGTGGTCAACCCCGA
>CAYRBW010000134.1:0-6624 GCA_964422575.1 uncultured Limnohabitans sp. | reverse complement strand
TGCTTGTTGCAAGTGGCTTTGTAAGCTTGGTTTCAAGCGCGCCGCCGAAAATACGGCCACTATTTATCGGAGCCCTTATGCTGGAGCGACTTGTTTACCGCTCACAAGCCACCCACAAACTGGGCAGCTTGCATTTGTTCAATTTGCTGGTGCAGTGCCGCAAGCGCAACGCTGAGTTGGGCATTACCGGACATTTGCTCTACACCGAAGAAATCTTTGTCCAGTGCATCGAAGGCCCTTCGGGCTCGATCGATGCTTTGTGGAAAAGCCTCCAGCGCGATGAGCGGCATCACAGCGTTGAGTTGTTGGCGCGAGGTTCTGAAACAGAGAGGCGTTTTGCCAACTGGTCTATGGCGTTTTCTTCTTACGGGTATTTCAATCAATACGACATTCCAGGTTTTTTCCCGGTGGATGCCAAAGGCATGTCCAGTGCCGCTGAGCGTTGCGCCCAGTGGGAAAACCAGCCAATGCTGACCGAAGGCAGATGAAAAACATGCAGTTTGCTGACGCCATCTGTACTTTGGGTAAAGCAGTGTTTCAGGCATCGATGCCATAATCCCAGCCATGTTCAGACTGCAAACCCTGCGCAATGCCCCGTACCTCACCCGCCTCGTGCTGGTGTGGTTTGCATTGTTTGTGGGGGTGGCCGTGGCTTCGCCGCTGGTCAAGCCAGAGGCCTCACAACTGGTCTGCTCCGCTGTGGGCGGCATGAAATTGGTGACGGCTGATGCCGCCGGTGACGATGTGGGTGCGCCGACAGCGCACACTGCACTCGATTGCCCTGCCTGCCTGCCCTTGATCGCGCCCCCATCGGCCGACATGTTGGCTCAGCTGCCATCGGGCAACTTGTCTCATGTTTTGCAGCCCTTGCCAGCTGCCCGGCTGGCCAGCTTGCTCGGCCAGCCCTGGCAAGCCCGCGCTCCTCCCGTCTTTTTGGCCTGAAACACGCCCCCTGATTTGCATCGGGGGTGATCCGGTTTCAGCGCATCCAGGTGCCCCAAGTCCCGCTCAATGAGCGTGCCTTGCGCACAGCCCCCGTTCCGTTTTTTTGACCACCACCAGGAGAGTTCCATGTCCCGTCTCGTTTTGTCTGTGTCGGCCCTTTTTGTTTCCTTGAGCGTGTCCTTGGCCGTTCAAGCCCAAGTCACCGTGAAAGACGCCTGGGTGCGTGCCACTGTGCCCCAGCAAAAGGCCACCGGGGCCTTCATGCAACTGCAATCGGCGCAAGACGCCAAGCTTCTGTCCGCCCAATCGCCGGTGGCCGGGGTGGTCGAGGTGCATGAAATGGCCATGGACGGTGGCGTTATGAAAATGCGTGCCATTCCCAGTTTGGCCTTGCCTGCAGGCAAAGCGGTTGAACTCAAGCCCGGCGGTTACCACGTCATGCTGATGGACCTCAAAGGTCAGGTCACAGACGGTGACACCGTGCCCGTGACCCTGGTGGTGGAGGGCAAAGATGGCAAGCGCCAATCGGTCGAGTTGAAAGTGCCTGCCCGCACGGCTGCTGCACCGGCCATGAACCATGGCACAGGCCAGATGCACAAGCACTGAGCTTGACCGCCTGAAGCTTTGACGAACCCATGACCTGGACAACGGCTCAACTGCGCAGGCTCAGCCTGCTGGTGCTGTGCGTGATGCTGCTGGGGGCATTGGCCCCTACGGTCTCGCGTGCACGCGCCTGGAGCCAAGGCAGTCAGGTGCCATGGATGGAAATTTGCACCACCGTGGGCTCGCCGCGCAGTGCAGCCGATGCGCCCTCGGGGGACACCACGAAACCCGGCATGGCCGTGGTGGACCACTGCGCGCTGTGCGTGTTGTCCACCGACCGGATGGTCCCGCCATCGTCCCCTTTTGAATGGCACGCCCTGCCACAAGCACCGCCCGTGTTGGCGGTGGTCGCTTTGACGTTCATACCATTCGCCCTGCATTGGGTGATGCCATCTCGCGCACCACCTGTCTGCGTCTGACCACAGACCTCGCAGGTCGGGCTCAGCCCGCCTGTTGTTGGCTTTTTCCCGCTTCGGGGTGAGAAAAGGCCTGATTCAGTCAGGAGCAACGAATGAACTATTTAACCCAAATTCCGATGGTCGAATCCATCGATGTGCGCAAAGGCCAAACCTTGTTGACGGCAGGTGCCGTGGGCCCTGTGTGGCGTGTGACACAAGGCGTTTTCAAGCTAGAGCGCGCAGGCCTGGAGGGCCAGACCCTGGTGCAGTTGGCCATGCCCGGCGATTTGATCGGCGTGGAGGCCTTGTGTGCCGAGCCGTATGCATTTTCGGTGGTGGCCTTGGTGGCCGCACAAGTGCAACCCTTTCATGTCAGCCACGAACTGGTGCGTTACACCACCATGGCGCAAGGCTTTTTGCAGCAGCAACGCCAGACCTGCGACATGCACCGTTTGCGCACCGGCCCCATCGGCCCGCGTTTGGCCCATTTGCTCACCTTGCTGGGCAAGCAAGCCGATGGGCGGGTGCTGGAGTTGGATCGCAAAGCCCTGCCCACACTCAAGGAAATGGCCCGTGTGATCGATTCGACATTCGAGACGGTTTGCCGTGAGCTGAACACCTTGCAGGCGCAGCGCAAACCGATGTGCGTCCGAACTTCAAGTGTTTGGGCCGAGCCTGAACCCTATGCCATGGCGGCATGAGGAGTGACCATGAGAAACGCAATTCAGGCGATTTGGCAAGTCATCCGGAAAACCGGCTTTGGCTGGGGCTTCATCGGGGGCGGATTGCTGATGGGCTTCTTGGCTTTGTCGCTCAGCCAAGCCCACGCCCACGACTTCAAGCAAGGCGATCTGGTGATCGACCACCCCTATGCCACGCCCAGCCTGGCTGGCATGCGCAACGGCAGCGTGTACTTCAAAGGCCTGCGCAACCGGGGCGGCCAGGCCGACCGTTTGATCGCTGCCAAGAGCGCGGTGGCTGAACGTGTGGAGCTGCACCAAATGCAGATGGACGGACAAGTCATGCGCATGCGTGAAGTGCCCGCCATTGAGCTGCCTGCGCGCACCGAAGTCAACCTGCGCCACGGCGGTGCGGGCACACACCACCTGATGCTGCAGGGCTTGAAAGAGCCCTTGAAAGACGGCGATCGCTTCGACCTGGAGCTGGTCTTTGAAAAAGCCGGTATCCGGCGTGTCAACGTCTGGGTGCAAACACCGCGAGCAGGCACACCTGCGCACACCCATTGATTTTTTGAATTATCAACAGGAGAGTCCACATGAAAAAAAGCAATTACATCCTCACCGCAATGGCAGCCGCCAGCGTGGCCGCATTGACCGCCTGCGGCGGTGGCGGTGGCAGTGACAACACGCCCAAGTCGATCAGTATCGACTTTGCGGCCATGTCGGGCAGCACACCCATCACCTGTGCCTCCAGCTTGAGCGATCTGGGCACCACCAATGCTGGTGGCACGTTGTCTGATCTGCGCTTTTACGTGTCTAACGTGAAGCTGGTGAAAGCCGATGGCAGCACTGCAGCCCTTGCCCTGGATGCCACTGACAACTTCAATGCCACCAAGGGCGGTGACACCGTCACCCTGATTGATCTGGAGGACAAGACAGGCACTTGCGTGGGCACAACCGCCACCAACAGCACCATCAAGGGCACCGTGCCCGCAGGCGACTATGTGGGCGTGAAAATGACCTTGGGCGTGCCCTTGACCATGAACCACACCGACCACACGGCTGATTTGAGCGTGACCCCTGCGGTGATCAACAATGCCGTTCACCCCGGCATGGCCTGGAGCTGGGCAGGTGGTCGCAAATTCACCAAAATTGAAGTGACCAACAGCACCTGGACGGCACCGACTTTCAACGTGCACTTGGGTTCGACGGGATGCACGGGCACCAACCCGTCCGCAGGGCAAGTCGACACCTGTTCACGTCCCAACCGCGTGGACTTCGGTTTTACCAGCTTCAACCCCAGCACCCAAAAAGTGGCGGTGGATGTGACGGCGCTGCTGTCGGGTAACAACGTCACCCTCAATGGTCCTGTCACGCCTATCGATGGCATCGTGGCAGGACCCACAGGTTGTATGTCTGGTGCGACCGACTACGAATGCGCTGAAATCTTCAGTGCTTTGAGTCTGGACTTGACCGCAGGCACCACGCTCAATGGCGGTTTGAACCAGCGCTTGTTCAAAGTGGTCAGCAAATGAGCCACGGGCAACGCTTGAAGCAGGCGTTGCTTGGCCTTGCGGGGACAGTGGTGGTCGCGGCCACCCTGTCCTTGTGGGGCTGTGGAGGCAACAGCGTGAGTGTGAACGACAGCACCCAGGCTGGAGCTTGGCTATGGGCCTTGCCTGCCAACTTCCCAACCCCGCGAGTCCCGGCTGACAACCCCATGAGCGAAGCCAAAGTGGAGCTTGGGCGCTTTTTGTTTTACGACCGCCGACTTTCGGGCAATGGCACACAAGCCTGCGCGAGCTGCCACCATCAAGACAAAGCCTTCACCGATGGGCGGGCTCTGCCCAGCGGTTCTACGGGCGAGATGCACCCGCGCAACGCGCAAGGACTAGCCAATGTGGTCTACAACACCACCATGACTTGGGCCAATCCTTCGCTGCTGAGTCTTGAAGCGCAGATGCAGGTGCCACTTTTTTCTGAAGCACCTGTGGAAATGGGCATCAACGACAGCAATGTCAACGTGGTGCTGGACCGCGTGAAAACCGATGCACGCTATCTCGACTTGTTCAAGGCCGCATTTCCCGGTGTGGATCAGCCCGTGACTTGGGGCAACATCACGCGGGCCATCGCCACGTTCCAGCGCACCCTGATTTCGGGCAACAGCCGCTACGACCAGTTTTTGCAAAACAAGGTCACGCTTTCGGCCGGTGAACAACGCGGCTTGACCTTGTTCAACAGTGAAAAAGCGGAGTGTTTTCACTGTCATTCTGGCTTCAATTTCAACGACCAAGTGGTGCATGCGTCCACCCAAGTGAGCGACACCCCGTTTCACAACACCGGGCTGTACAACATCGGTGGCACGGGCAATTTCCCAGCAGGCAATCAAGGGTTGTTTGAAATCACCGGACGGCTGACTGATCGAGGCAAGTTTCGTGCGCAAAGCCTGCGCAATGTGGAAGTGACCGCACCCTATATGCACGACGGCAGCATGGCAACACTGGAAGACGTGCTAGATTTTTATGCCGCAGGGGGGCGCAACGTCATGAGCGGCCCCAATGCCGGAGACGGCCGTCTGAACCCCAACAAGAGCGATTTGATTTCGCGCATTGACCTCACCGCCCAGGACAAAGCCGATCTGGTGGCTTTCCTCAAAACCTTGACCGACCATGACTTTCTTACCAACCCCAAACTGGCCAACCCCTTTGCTGCGCCTTGATGGACGCAGGGGCTCCCGACTGGCGCTGGCCACGTTGGCGTGTGGCTTGACCCTGAGCGCTTGGGCGCACGAAGAAAGCATGGCCGTGCCCGATGCGCCCGGTTGGCGTTTGGGGGTGGCAGGTGCGCTGGCCGATGTGCGTGCCGAGCGGGCCTTGCCCTCGCAAAAAATGGGTGGTTATTTGCTGCGTGGCGACACCGGCCTGGACCGCCGTGATTCAGTGCTGGAGCATGTGGTACTTGAAGCGGGCTGGCGCATTGATGCGCAGTGGTCCGCCTATTTGGCCGCAGGTCAGCACGACACCGACCCTGCGCACGCCGAGGCGGCTTGGGTGCGCTATCAATTTGCCCCTTCTAAAGTGGGTGTGTGGTCACTGCAAGCGGGGCGCAGTCGGCCCCAGTTGGGTCCAGTCATGACCCAGGCAGGGCACTTGGACCGGTTTGCGCTCATGCCCTTGGTCAAACGCTTGGTGACTGATGGCGACTGGATGGACGATGGTGTGCAACTCAGTGGGCAACACGACTGGGGCGACTGGACCGCGCATGTGGATGCAGGGGTGTGGCGAGGGCGCAGTTTTCCGGGTTCTGCCGGTTCTGCGTCCAGCCCCGTTGTGCATGCCGGCCTGGTGAAAGGGGATTGGCGAGTCGATGCCTTTGTGGCCCTGTTTCGGCCCGATGGACGTGGCAGTTTGGTGCAAAGCAGCAACGGCGTGCACACCCACAACGCACCCGATTGCAGCAGCTTGCTTCTGGGTGTGCAGTGCTTTTCAGGGCGCAGCCAACTCAGTGGTGCCAGCGTGCAGTGGGCCAGCCACGAATGGCCCGTCACGGTTCAAGCTGCTTATTGGCAGCGGCACGACGAGGGCACATTGCGTTCTGTCAACGGTGCGGCCGATCACACTGGCCAAAACCAGGGTGGCTGGTTGCAAGCCCTGTGGCAAGTCACGCCAGAGTGGACATGGGGCGCACGCAGTGAGCGCGTGTGGGCGCAGATGTCGCTGTCTGGCGCGGGGGCCAGTTTGTTGGCCCAAGAGGCCGGATTGACAGCCAGTGCGCCGCTCAGTCGCCACACCGCCTTGCTGGCTTGGCAAGTGCACCCCCTTGTCGCGCTGTCGGTCGAGTCAGGCCGGGAGCGCCAGGGTGCTGAGTCGGTGAGTTTCACCAGTTTGCGCGCCGTCTTCCGGGCCAGCACCGTGTTGCCCGGGTTTTGAAATTTCATATTTACCCAGTAGTGTCCCAACGTTTCTCAGAGGAGAGAAAGCTGATTTGACGAAAAATCC
>CAYRBW010000133.1:0-6680 GCA_964422575.1 uncultured Limnohabitans sp. | reverse complement strand
GCTGATGGGCGACGCGGTGCACACCGCGCACTTTGCAATCGGCTCGGGCACCAAGCTCGCGCTTGAAGACGCCATTGAGTTGGTGCGTCAGTTCAAGGCCTTGGGCGACACCGCAGACCGCATTCCCGAAGTGCTGAAGCACTACCAGGCCGTGCGCGAGATCGATGTGATTCGCCTGCAAAATGCCGCTTGGAACGCGATGGAGTGGTTTGAGGTGTGCGGAGAGCGTTACTGCGACCAGCTCGAACCTGAGCAGTTCATGTACTCCATGCTCACTCGCAGTCAACGCATCAGCCATGAGAATTTGCGTTTACGTGACAAGTCTTGGCTGGAAGGCTACGAAGCCTGGTTTGCGAGCCGCACGGCGCAGCCTGGTATCAGACCACCCATGTTCACGCCCTACACTCAGCGCTCGGTCACGCTCAAGAACCGCGTCGTCGTCTCGCCAATGGCGCAGTACATGGCTATCGAGGGCCGCGTGGGCGACGACCATTTGGTGCACTTGGGCGCACGCGCCATGGGCGGCGCAGGCTTGGTCATGGTCGAGATGACCGCACCCAGCGCCGATGGCCGCATCACCCACGGCTGCCCAGGCTTGTGGAACGATGCACAGACCGAAGATTTCAAACGCATCACCGACTGGGTGCACACCAAGTCTGACACCAAGATCGGCCTGCAGATTGGCCATGCCGGGCCCAAAGGCTCGACTTGCCGCCCTTGGCAAGGCTCGGGTATGGACCAGCCTGTGCCCGCCGAAGACCCCGAAGGCAACTGGCCATTGCTGGCGGCCTCCGCCCAGCCCTATTTGCCGCACGGCGATGTGCCCCGCGCCATGACCCGCGCCGATATGGACCGCGTGACGGCCGGTTTTGTGGCGGCCACGCAGCGCGCTGCTAAAGCGGGTTTCGACTGGCTCGAACTGCACTGCGCTCACGGCTACCTGCTGTCGAGCTTCATCAGTCCACTGACAAACAAGCGCACCGACGATTACGGCGGTTCTCTCGCAAACCGCTTGCGTTACCCGCTCGAAGTGTTCGCCGCTGTGCGTGCCGCCTGGTCAAAAGACCTGCCCATGTCGGTGCGCATTTCGGCGCACGACTGGGTCGAAGGCGGCATCACGCCCACCGACGCGGTCGAGATTGCCCGCGCCTTCAAGGTCGCGGGTGCTGACATGATCGACTGCTCGTCCGGCCAGGTCAGCGCCCAACAAAAGCCCACTTACGGCCGCATGTACCAAACCCCGTTTGCCGACCGCATCCGCCAAGAAGCGGGCATCGCCACCATCGCGGTGGGGGCTATCAGTGAGGCCGACCACGTGAACAGCATCCTGGCCGCAGGCCGCGCCGACCTGTGCGCCGTGGCCCGCCCGCACTTGGCCAACCCGGCTTGGACGCTGACCGAAGCCGCACGCATTGGCTTCAAAGACATCGCCTGGCCCCGCGCTTACGAATCGGGCAAGCCCCAGCTCGAAGCGGGTTTTGCCCGTGAGCGGGCGATGCAGACGGCAAGCAAGGGGGATTGAGTGCGCAACCGCCACGCACTCATCACCGGCGCAGGTGCAGGCATTGGCGCGGCCATCGCGCTGCAGCTGGCCAAAGAGGGCTGTCGTCTCACCCTCTGTGGCCGCTCGCAGAGCACGCTGCAAGCTCAGGCCGAAACATTGCGTGCACAAGTGCCCGATGCGGCGGTGTTGATCGCAACCATGGACGTGGCCGATGAACACGCCGTGCAAGCTGCGGTGCAGCAGGCCCAGGCCCGCTTCGGCCCCGTGAACATCTTGGCCAACAACGCAGGCCAGGCGAGCAGCCAGCCCTTTGTCAAGACCGATGCTGTGCTCTGGCAGCAAATGCTGAATGTCAACCTCACAGGTACCTACCATTGCATTCAGGCCGTGCTGCCGGGCATGCTCGAAGCCGCCAAAGCGGGCACGCCTGGCCGCATCGTCAACATCGCCAGCACCGCAGGCCTGAAGGGCTACGCCTATGTCAGCGCCTATGTGGCGGCCAAGCACGGTGTGGTGGGCCTGACCAAAGCGCTCGCACTCGAACTGGCGCGCAAGGGGGTGACCGTGAACGCCATTTGCCCCGGTTACACCGAGACCGACATCGTGCGCGAGGCGGTGCAAAACATCGTGGGTAAAACTGGCAAGAGCGAAGCCGAAGCGCGCCAAGCCCTGGCCGCAGGCAACCCGCAGCAGCGCCTCGTGCAACCGCAAGAAGTCGCACAAAGCGTGTTGTGGCTGTGTGCTGCAGGCAGCGACGCCATCAACGGCCAAGCCATTGCCATCGACGGCGGGGAGTTGGCAGGATGAACAGCATGACGGACATGGAAGTGCGTGCGCACGCCGACCACCACGCCTCGCTGCGCCTGTGGTTGCGCCTGCTGTCGTGCACCACCCGCATCGAAGACACCATCCGACAGCGCCTGCGCGAGCAGTTCGACATCACGCTGCCGCGCTTTGACCTGATGGCCCAGCTCGAACGTGAGCCGCAAGGCCTGTCGATGAGCGAGCTGTCGCGCCGCATGATGGTCACGGGTGGCAACGTCACCAGCATCGTCGACCAGCTTGAAAAAGAACAATTGGTGCAGCGGCAAATGCAAGCCACAGACCGCCGCTCCTTCACCGTCAGCCTGACAGACGCCGGGCGTAAAGCTTTTACCGCCATGGCACAGGCTCACGAAGGCTGGGTGGTCGAGTTGCTCTCGCCATTGGCTGTGCGAGAACAAACACAACTGCACCAACTGCTTGGCACCTTGAAGTCCGGCACATCAACACACTCGAAGGAGAAGAAATGACCCCCACGTTTGTCACTGCGTGTACTCACTGCCCCCCGAGGGGGTTGGGCCCTCCTTGGGGCGGCCCAGCGGAGGATAAATCATGACCCAACGCTACCTGCCCGGCCAGCCGCACCAACTGCCACGCCACAACCAACCCATGGCGGGCTACCAGCCCGAGCATTTTTTGCTGACCGTCCAAGATGGCGTGGCCACGGTGAGCCTGAACCGTCCCGAACGCAAGAATCCGCTGTCCTTCGATTCGTATGCCGAGCTGCGTGACTTCTTCCGCGCCTTGCCCTACGCACCCGACATCCACGCGGCGGTCATCACAGGCGCCGGGGGGAATTTTTGCTCGGGTGGCGATGTGCACGAAATCATCGGCCCGCTTACCCAACTCGACATGCCGGGCCTGCTGGCCTTCACCCGCATGACGGGCGATTTGGTCAAGGCCATGCGCGCTTGCCCGCAACCCATTGTTGCGGCCATTGACGGCGTGTGCGCCGGGGCTGGGGCGATTTTGGCCATGGCGTCTGATTTGCGCTATGGCACCGAGCGCAGCAAAACTTATTTCCTGTTCAACAAGGTCGGCTTGGCCGGTTGCGACATGGGCGCTTGCGCCTTGTTGCCGCGCATCATCGGCCAGGGTCGTGCGAGCGAGCTGCTCTTCACCGGGCGCGGCCTGGGCGCATTAGAGGCCGAGCGCTGGGGTTTTTACAACCGCGTGTGCGAGGCCGACACCGTGTTGGCCGATGCACAAGCCATGGCTGCCCAGCTGGTGGCGGGCCCGACTTTTGCCAACGGCATCACCAAAAAGATGCTGCAACAGGAATGGAACATGGGCGTGGACGAAGCCATCGAGGCCGAAGCCCAAGCGCAGGCCATCTGCATGGCCACCAACGACTTCCACCGGGCATACCACGCCTTTGTGGCCAAGCAAACGCCCATTTTTGAAGGCGACTGAGCCATGACCAACAACCCAGCACAAAAGCCAACACAGCACCCCGCTGAACTCGATTGGCCCTTCTTTGACGACAGTCACCGCGACTTCAAGTCACGGCTGGACGCTTGGTGCAACGAACACCTCGCGCACGCTCACCACGACGAAAGCCGCGACGCGGTCGACGCCGAATGCATCCGCCTGGTGCGCCTGCTGGGCAGCGGCGGCTGGCTCAAGCACGCGGTGTCCGGCACGGCCTACGGCGCAGCGTCGGACGTGATCGACACGCGCCAGCTGTGCCTGCTGCGCGAGACGCTGGCTTTTCACAACGGCTTGTCGGACTTTGCTTTTGCCATGCAGGGCTTGGGCACAGGCGCCATCAGCCTCATGGGCTCGCCTGATCAAAAGCAACGCTACCTGCCCCGCGTGGCCTCAGGCCAAGCTCTGTCGGCCTTTGCGCTCAGCGAGCCCGATGCAGGCTCGGACGTGGCCGCCATGCAGTGCAGCGCCACCGCCACGGCAGACGGCTATGTGCTCAACGGCCGCAAGACCTGGATCAGCAACGGCGGCATTGCCAACTTTTATGTGGTCTTCGCCCGCACGGGCGAAGCGCCCGGGGCGCGTGGCATCACCGCCTTCATTGTGGATGCCGACACGCCCGGTCTGTCAATTGAAGAGCGCATCGATGTCGTCGCGCCGCACCCGCTGGCCACGCTCAAGTTTGACAACTGCAAGGTGGCCGCAGCGCAGCGCATTGGCGAGTCAGGCCAAGGCTTCAAGGTGGCCATGGCCACGCTCGATGTGTTCCGCACCTCGGTGGCCGCAGCCGCTTTGGGCTTTGGGCGGCGTGCGCTGCACGAGTCCATCAGCTGGGCGCGCTCACGCAAGATGTTTGGCCAAAGCTTGGGCGACTTCCAGATCACCCAAACCAAGATCGCGCAGATGGCCACCATGCTCGACGCCGCCACGCTGCTCACCTACCGCGCCGCCTGGTTGCGTGACCAGGGCGCACGCATCACCCGCGAAGCGGCCATGGCCAAGATGACCGCGACCGAAAACGCGCAGCAGATCATCGACATGGCGGTGCAGATGCACGGCGGCATGGGCGTCAAAAAAGGCGTGATGGTCGAGTCGCTGTACCGCGAGATCCGGGCGCTGCGCATTTACGAAGGCGCGACCGAAGTGCAGCAGCTGATCATCGGCAAGGACTTGTTGAAAGGCTGACATGAGCGACTGGAACACCTTGCTGCCCAGCAGCCACACCGACAGCTTCGCGCGTGACCGACTGCCGCCACAGGACCAACTGCCTGTGTTCATGGCCGACCTGCCCGAGCTGAACTACCCCGACCAACTCAACTGCGCCGTGGAACTGGTGGACCGGCATGTGCAGGGTGGCCGGGGCGATCGTATCGCGCTGCATGGCGTGAGCGACTTCAACACGGGCGGGAGCGACTTCAGTTGGACCTATGCCCAGCTGCAAGACAAAACCAACCGCATCGCCCAGGTGCTGACGCACGACATGGGCCTCGTGCCCGGCAACCGCATTTTGCTGCGCGGCGGCAACAGCCCCATGATGGCCGCTTGTTTGCTCGGCGCGCTCAAGGCCGGTTTGGTGGCGGTGCCGACCATGCCGCTGCTGCGTGCGGGCGAGTTGGCGCAGATCATCGACAAGGCGCAGGTCAGCGCCGCGCTGTGCGACAGCCTCTTGGCCGACGAACTGCAGCACTGCATGACACCCGGCCACGCCAGCCATGTGCCTTGCCTCCAACAGAGCGTGCTGTTTCGCAGCGAAGCGGCCGATGGCCTGGAGCAGCGCATGCAGCGGCACAACGCTGCCTACACCCCACACGCCACCAGCCGCGACGACGTGTGCCTGATCGCTTTCACCAGCGGCACCACAGGCAAGCCCAAGGGCACCATGCACTTTCACCGCGATGTGCTGGCCATGTGTGACCTGTTCCCGCGCCACATTCTGCGCATGACTGAAAACGACGTGGTGTGTGGCACGCCGCCGATTGCTTTCACATTTGGGTTGGGCGGTTTGCTGGCGTTTCCGCTGCGCTACGGCGCGAGCACCGTGCTGCTCGAAAAGCACACACCCGAGACCTTGCTGCAGACCGTTGCCAAATACCGCGTCACGCAGTGCTACACCGCGCCCACCATGTACCGCCAAATGGCAACGATGGCGGGTCAGCACGACCTGAGCAGCCTCAAACATCCGGTGTCAGCTGGCGAGGCCTTGCCCGACGCTACCCGCCAGTTGTGGAAGCAGGCCACCGGCATCGAGATGACCGACGGCATTGGCGGCACCGAGGTCATCCACATCTACATCTCCAGCGCGGGCCAGCTGGTGCGCGCGGGCAGCATCGGCCAGGTGGTGCCCGGCTATGTGGCGCAAATCGTGGACGACGACATGCAGCCCGTGCCGCCCGGCGTGGTGGGGCGTTTGGCGGTGCGCGGCCCCACGGGCTGCAAATACCTGGCTGACCCGCGCCAGCAAGACTATGTGAAAAACGGCTGGAACCTGCCTGGCGATACCTTTGTCATGGACGCCGACGGCTACTTCAGCTACCAGGCCCGCAACGACGACATGATCATCTCGGCCGGCTACAACATCGCAGGCCCCGAGGTCGAAGGCGCTTTGCTGCAACACCCGGCCGTGGCCGAGTGCGGCGTGGTCGGCATGCCCGACGAAGACCGTGGCCACATCGTGCAGGCCTATGTCGTGCTCAAGCCCGGCCACACGGGCGATGCCGCCATGGAAAAAGCCTTGCAAGAGCACGTCAAAAAAACCATCGCCCCGTTCAAGTACCCGCGCAAGGTGGTCTTCATGGACGCCTTGCCCCGCACCGAAACCGGCAAACTGCAGCGCTTCAAGCTGCGTCAAATTTCTTAAGGAGAAAGCCATGCCCCCACGCTCTGCATTTCATGTCATCGCTGCCCCCCAAGGGGGCAAGGCCTCCTT
>CAYRBW010000132.1:642-6729 GCA_964422575.1 uncultured Limnohabitans sp. | reverse complement strand
GATGATGTTGGTCATCTGAAAGGCCAGGCCCAGTTTGTGGGCATAAGCCGTGGTCGCGTCGTCGGTCTGTCCAAAGATGCGGGCGGCGACCTCGCCCACCACGCCAGCGACCAGATGGCAATATTTCGTCAGGCCCGCAAAGTCCAAATACCGGGTTTGGTTCAGGTCCATTTCGCAGCCTTCGATCACAGCCATCAGGTGGCGGCTTTCGATGCCAAAGGGCTGTGTGTGCGGCATCAGTGCCTGCATGACCGGGTGGCTGGGCTGGCCTGCATAGGCTTGTTGCACTTCTTTTTGCCACCAGCCGAGTTTGGCGGCGGCCACGCTGGGGTCGCTGATTTCGTCAACCACATCGTCCACTTCGCGGCAAAAAGCATAAAAAGCGGTGATGGCCGCACGGCGCTCGGGCGGCAGAAACATGAAGGCGTAGTAAAAGCTGCTGCCCGAGGCGGCGGCTTTTTGCTGGACGTAGTCTTGCGGGCTCATGGAAAGGGATTCTCGCACCCAAACACCGGGGTCAAGCGGCGGGCGTTTTTGACCATTTTTGGAATAAGCACCCCAAAGTGGCGGGCGACCCCAAGCCGCAACCAATTTGCAGCATGAGTTGACGCATTTCGTGGCGCGGCATTTTGACGCGTTGGGTCAACGCCAAAGGCCCAGCTTGCCGCAGCAGCGCCACGGTGCGCGCACCAATCAGGGCGGGTAAGGCGCTGGCCAGGCGAAGTCGCAGCGGTTTGACGGCCATAGCGTAAAGCATGCCATCGGCCAATTGGGCTTGGGTGTGGTCGAGCCAGTGGCTGTAAAGCGGTGCCAGGGTTTTTAATGTCTCTGCGCACCCATTGTTGGCAGCGTTGGCCACCTGCGCTGGCGTGAGGCGGACAGTAGCCAGTGTTTCGACAGGCCAGTAGCAACGCCCGCAAGCCAGATCGGCCCCTGCATCGCGCAGGATGTTCAGGCGTTGCAAACCCATGCCGTAGCGTCGCCCGATACGCATCATTTCTTCTTGCGGCAGTCGTGCATAAGCGGGCAAATGACGCTCGCACAGCTCGGTCCAGAACTCACCCACACACCCGGCCACCAGCCAGGTGTAGTCGTCAAGTTCGGCTTCGGTGTTCAGCGCATGCAGACCGGGGCCAAATCGGGTCATGTCCAGCTGCTGACCCCGGGTGATGTGCCCCAGCACTTGGCGCACACTGGTTTGGTCTGCTGCCCCCAGCGTTTGCAGCAGGGGCAGGCATTGAGGCAAGGCCTGCATCAAGGCGCGTTCGTGCGGGTCGGTTTGCTGCGCGACAAAGGCTTGAGTGAGGCGGCTCAGTTCAGGCTCTTGCGCCGAGTCGGCGTCTGGCGAGGCGATGGCTTGCGACATGAGGTTCAGCAAGTGCTGACGCTCATTCAGGGGCAGCGCCGTGGTGTCGGCCACGGTGTCGGTGGCACGTGCCAACAGGTAGCCCATGGCCACGGGTGCCTGCAGTGCGGTAGGCAAAAGCCGGATGGACAGGTCAAACGAGCGTGACACGTGGCGCAAGAGCTGCCGGTGCTCTGGACTCAGGCCTGGGTGTTTGCGGGACGCGAATTGGGCTTTTTTGAGCATGGTCAATCGCTATTGTCGCTTGACATTTCGGGGGACTTTGAATAGATTACTAACCAGTCAGTCATTATTATTTTCCGAAAAAACCATGTCATCTATTTTGTCACTCGCCTCAGGGCGAGTTTTCCGTTTGTGCGCCGCCGCTGTGTTTGTGACGACTTTGGTAGCCTGTTCCAAAGCCGAAGCCCCGAAAGAGCCGCTGCGTGCGGTCAAGGTGTTGACGGTGGCTGGCGGTGCACTGAATGTCGAAGGCGAGTATTCGGCCGAAGTGCGGGCACGGGTCGAATCGCGCTTAGGCTTTCGCGTGGGCGGCAAGTTGGTGCAACGCAGCGTGGAGCAAGGCCAGCGCGTGACAGCGGGTCAAGCGTTGGCCCAAATTGACGCGCAAGATTACCAACTGGCCGCTCAGGCCGCTTTGGCGCAAGTCAGTGCTGCACAAAGCCAGCGCGATCTGGCCGCGGCCGACTTCAAACGCTTTGAAGCCCTGAAGGCACAAAACTTCATCAGTGGTGCCGAGTTGGAGCGACGAGATGCCAGCCTCAAAGCGGCTGATGCGGCCTTGAACCAGGCCAAGGCCCAAGCACAAGCGCAAAGCAACCAAGCCGGTTACGCCCGTTTGATGGCCAGCCACGCTGGCGTGATCACAGGTGTGGAGGCTGAGGTGGGGCAGGTGGTGTCTGCAGGCCAGCCTGTGGTGCGCTTGGCACACGACGGCCCACGCGATGCGGTGTTTGCGGTTTCTGAGCAAATGGCAATGGCCCTCCAATTGGGGCAAACCATGCAGGCCACTTTGGCCAGCACAGGGCAAACCTTGCAAGGCAAAGTTCGCGAATTGGCCGCCAGTGCCGACCCTGTGACCCGGACCTATGCCGTCAAACTGGCTTTGGATGCATCGGATCGTTTGCCTTTGGGGGCCACGGTCCATGTGTTGGCTGGCGGCTTGCCAGGCAGCCAGAGCGCGGTGATCAAGCTGCCGACCAGCGCATTGCGCCAAGAAGGGCAGGGCACCGTGGTGTGGTTGTTGGACGAAGCCAGCATGACTGTGAATACCCAAGCGGTTCAGTTGGGCCGCGTGGATGGCAACGAGGTGGTCATCATGTCGGGTCTCAAGCCTGGGCAAAAAGTGGTGAGTGCGGGTGTGCATGTTTTGTCGCCGGGGCAAAAAGTGTCTGTCTATGGCGCTGCGACCAGCGGCGGCGCACCTGCACCCGTAGCGCAACGGTGATCGCATGAGCAGCAACGACAACACCTCCTTCAACCTCTCGCGCTGGGCGCTGGAGCACCCGGCCTTGACCCGCTACCTGATGGTGGTGCTGATGGTCTTGGGCATGGCGTCTTACTTTCAGCTGGGGCAGGACGAAGACCCGCCCTTTACCTTCCGCGCCATGGTGGTGAGGGCCTATTGGCCTGGCGCGACCGCCGAGCAGGTGGCTGAACAGGTGACCGACAAGCTTGAGCGCACGCTGCAAGAAGTGCCATTTGCCGACAAGATCCGCAGCTATTCCAAGCCAGGCGAGGCGCAGATCATTTTCCAAATCAAGGACAACTCGAATCCGGGGGATGTGCCGCAGGTTTGGTACACCGTGCGCAAAAAGATTGGCGATATGCGCGGCAGCTTGCCGCAAGGTGTGGTCGGCCCATTCTTCAACGACGAATTTGGCGATGTGTATGGCGTGATCTACGCCTTAAGTGGGCAGGGCTTCACGGCCGCTGAGGTCAAGACCGAGGCCGACAGCCTGCGCCAAGCTTTGCTGCGTGTGCCCGATGTGGCCAAGGTGGAGTTGTTTGGCGCGCAAGATGAAAAGGTCTTTGTCGAAGTCTCGCAAAAGAAGCTGGCCCAAATGGGCTTGGACATGGGGGCAGTGTTGACCCAGTTGAACCAGCAAAACGCGGTCGAATCGGCGGGCAATTTGCAGTCGCCAGTCGATGTGGTGCAGGTGCGCGTGGGCGGTCAGTTCCAAAGCCTGGCCGATTTGCAGGCCATGCCGATTCGGGGGGGCTCAGGCACCCAAATCCGTTTGTCGGACATCGCCACGGTGACCCGTGGCTATTCAGATCCGCCGTCGGTCAAGGTGCGTCATGACGGTCAGGAAGTGATTGCGCTGGGCGTGTCGATGGCCAAAGGCGGCGACATCATCGCCTTAGGTCAGTCATTGCGCGAAGCTGTCGCACAGGCACAAACCAGCTTACCAGTCGGCATGACGCTGACACAAGTGCAAGACCAGCCGAGCGCGGTGTCCAACTCGGTTAATGAGTTCATCAAGGTGCTGATTGAAGCGGTGGTGATTGTGTTGACGGTGAGCTTTTTGGCACTGGGTTTGCACAAGCGGCCGGGTAACAACCCTGTGTGGCGTCGCTGGACACTGGACATTCGCCCCGGACTGGTGGTGGGCATCACGATTCCGTTGGTGCTGGCGGTGACCTTTTTGGCCATGCATTACTTTGGCATTGGTTTGCACAAGATTTCGCTGGGCTCGCTCATCATTGCTTTGGGCCTGCTGGTGGACGACGCGATCATTGCGGTGGAAATGATGGTGCGCAAGATGGAAGAGGGCTACGACAAGGTGCGCGCCGCCACCTTTGCCTACGAGTTGACGGCTATGCCCATGCTGACAGGTACCTTGATCACGGCCGCCGGCTTTTTGCCGATCGGCATGGCCAAGTCCATGACCGGTGAATACACCTTTGCGATTTTTGCGGTCACGGTGGTGGCTTTGTTGGTCAGCTGGGTGGCGTCGGTTTACTTTGTGCCTTATTTGGGTGCTTGGCTACTCAAACCGCCAGTGCACGCCGTGTCGGTAGAGCATCTGGATTCGACCGAGATGTTTGACACCCCGTTTTACCGGCACTTTCGGACATGGGTGACTTGGTGCGTGACGCACCGATGGAAGACGATCGGCATCACCGTGGTCTTGTTTGCCTTGGGACTGGTGGGCATGGGCAAGGTGCAGCAGCAGTTCTTCCCGGATTCGAGTCGTCCTGAAATACTGGTCGATTTGTGGCTGCCTGAAGGCGCGCCCTTTAAGGCTAGCGAAGACATGGCCCAACGCGTCGAGCAACGGCTGGCGCAAGAAGAGGGCGTCAAGTCGGTCACGACTTGGGTTGGTTCGGGCGTGCCGCGCTTTTATTTGCCACTCGACCAGGTGTTTCCACAGACCAACGTGTCGCAGCTGATCGTGTTGCCCAAAGACCTGAAAACCCGCGAAATGCTGCGCGCCAAGCTGCCCGCTTTACTGGCGCAGGAGTTTCCAGAGGTGCGTGGCCGCGTTAAATTGCTGCCCAACGGACCTCCGGTGCCTTACCCGGTGCAGTTCCGTGTGGTGGGACCTGACCCACGTGTTTTGCGCCTGAAGGCCGACGAGATCAAGGCCGCGATGCGCCAAAACGCCAACACCCGGGGTGTCAATGACAACTGGAACGAATCCGTCAAGTCGGTGCGCTTGGAGGTGGACCAGGCCAAAGCCCGTGCTTTGGGCGTGACCAGCCAATCCATCGCGCAGGCTTCACGCACCTTGCTGTCTGGCTCCACCGTGGGGCAATACCGCGATAGCGACAAGCTGATCGACATCGTGCTGCGCCAACCCTTGGCCGAGCGTGACGCTTTGTCAGATCTGGGCCAGGCCTATGTGCCAACAGCTTCGGGTAAGTCGATCCCCTTGTTGCAAATCGCCACCCCGGTTTTTGCCTGGGAACCCGGTGTGATGTGGCGCGAGGGTCGTCAATACGCGATCACGGTGCAGTCCGACATCGCCGAAGGCTTGCAGGGCGCAACCGTGACGGCGCAGCTGCTGCCCGCGCTCAAAAAGACCGAAGCCACATGGCAAGGTCAGGGCTTGAGCGGTTACCGCATCGAGGTAGCTGGTGCGGTGGAGGAAAGCTCCAAAGGCTCGGCCTCCATTGCGGCAGGCGTGCCGGTCATGCTGTTCATCACGTTCACTTTGCTGATGCTGCAGCTGCAAAGTTTCAGTCGCGCCATGTTGGTGTTTTTGACCGGTCCCTTGGGCATGGCGGGTGTGGCTGGCGCTTTGCTGGTACTCAACCGGCCGTTTGGCTTTGTGGCTTTGTTGGGTGTGATCGCACTCATGGGCATGATTCAGCGCAATTCCGTGATCCTGATCGACCAAATTGAGCAAGATCGTGCCGCAGGCGTGGCCCCTTGGCAGGCGATTGTGGAGTCGGCGGTGCGGCGTTTGCGTCCCATCGTGTTGACCGCCGCGGCGGCTGTTTTGGCTATGATCCCGCTGTCGCGCAGTATATTTTGGGGTCCGATGGCGGTGGCCATCATGGGCGGTTTGATTGTGGCAACGGCACTGACTTTGTTGGCGTTGCCCGCGATGTACGCTGCGTGGTTCAGGATTCCGCGCCCAAATGAAGCCCATGCCTGAATTTGGACAAATGAAGCGGCTAAAATAGAAAGTTGACCGATTTCAACCGGGCGGTCAGGTGCGCAAGGCGGCTTTTGAGCTGACGGGCGGGCCTGACGCCCTTTTTGTTTGGAT
>CAYRBW010000132.1:0-632 GCA_964422575.1 uncultured Limnohabitans sp. | reverse complement strand
GGTGGCGAAATTGGTAGACGCACCAGGTTTAGGTCCTGACGGTGGCAACACTGTGCGGGTTCGAGTCCCGCCCCGCGCACCAACCGACTTTTGGCCAAAGGGGCAACCCGGCGGCATGAGAGAAATTCAATTAACCGAGAATGACCATGACAGTGACTGTTGAGACCCTGGAAAAGCTGGAACGCAAGATCACCCTGACTGTGCCCGTGACGGCTATCCAATCCGAAGTGGATGCCCGCCTGAAGAAGATGGCCCGCACCGTCAAGATGGACGGTTTCCGTCCAGGCAAAGTGCCCATGAACGTCGTGGCCCAGCGCTATGGCTACTCGGTCCAATATGAAGTGCTGAACGACAAAGTTGGCGAAGCTTTCGCCGTGGCCGCCAACGAAGCCCAAGTGCGCGTGGCAGGTCAACCCCGCATCTCTGAAAAAGAAGGCGCGCCTGAGGGCGAGCTGAACTTCGAAGCCATCTTCGAGGTGTACCCCGAAGTCAAGCTCGGCAATCTGGCTGACGCCGAAGTCGAAAAGTTGACCGCTGAAGTGTCTGACGCTGCGATTGACAAAACTGTGGACATCCTGCGCAAACAGCGCCGCACCTTTGCCCAGCGTGCCCAAGACGCTGCTGCACAAGAC
>CAYRBW010000131.1:0-6887 GCA_964422575.1 uncultured Limnohabitans sp. | reverse complement strand
GCCGCGAACTGTGCGGCGGCACCCACGTCAAAGCCACGGGTGACATTGGCCTGTTCAAGATCGTTAGCGAAGGCGGCGTGGCCGCAGGCGTGCGCCGCATCGAAGCCGTGACCGGCACCAATGCTTTGGCTTATTTGCAGTCGCTCGAAGACACGGTGACGCAAGCCGCAGGCACGCTCAAGGCACAACCGGCTGAGCTGAATGCGCGAATTGCCCAAGTGCTGGACCAGGTCAAGGCGCTGGAAAAAGAACTGGCCGCTGCCAAAGGCAAGCTGGCCTCGGCGCAGGGCGACGAGCTGCTGACGCAGGCGGTGGACGTCAAGGGCGTCAAGCTGCTGGTGGCCAAGCTCGAAGGGGTGGGCTCGGGTCCTGAAGTGGCCAAAACCCTGCGCGACACCGTGGACAAGCTCAAGGACAAGATCAAGACCGCCGTGATCGTTCTCACAGCAGTGGACGGCGACAAGGTCCAGATCGCCGCTGGTGTGACCGCTGACACCGTGGGCAAAGTCAAAGCCGGTGAGTTGGCCAGCTTTGTGGCGGCCCAAGTGGGCGGCAAAGGCGGCGGCAAGCCCGACATGGCGATGGCCGGTGGCACCAACCCAGCAGCCTTGCCTGCAGCGCTGGCCAGCGTGCAAGCTTGGGTGACCGAGCGGGTTTGACGCTCATTTAAATCGCGTTTGCACGCAAAGTTTTAAAGTTCGGACAGATCAGCGAAGTGTCATTAGCAGGGGTCTTTTTGAGACAAAAGGACTGTGCATATGCCTCAGTGGTTACAGGCACAAGCCAGCGCCATTTGGGTGCTGCACCGCTGGCAGAGTTTCAAAAAAAGGCAGCGCGATTCGTTTGCCAGTGCACACCACTGTGCGGCCAACCATGCATTGCAGCTTCGTGCCACAGACCCCGAGCATGCGCACTAGATCACCCGCTTGGTTTTGGCGGCCCGTCACTGTTTTCAGCGTTCGGATGACCGCCCTTGACCAGCCTGACAGCCTCCAGCATGACGTGCCGTGGTGCAGCGGCGAGGTGCCCGCCGGCCGACCATGACACCGCCCGGTTTGGACGGCCAACTAAATGGACGCTGGCGCAGGCCTCTGCGGTATTGGAAGTGCTAGACGAGAGGACGTGCCCTTTTAGGACAGCAGCAGACCTGAAGGACGTTATTACGAAACGTTGAACAACGGACCCCTGCAATTAATCGGTGAGCGGCAAGAACACGTCCGTTATCAAGTCTGCCGGTGCTGTGTCACGTGGGTTGTTCAGGTACTCCTCAAACACTGGCGCATCCCCTGCGCATGAGCCGCTTTGCACCAACCAGTGTCCGAATAGCCATTGATAAGCAGCACGCATGTTTGCGTATGGGCCGCGGTGCCGCAACACGGCACAACGGCCGCCACCAAGCTCGAACGCGACCAGTGGTCTGGGCACTTGCCAGTCTTCAGCAACCGATAAACCTGCTCTAGACCGGAGCTGGGCATGTGGAATTGCAAAAGGATCGTCTTGGTACTCAGCCAACCAACGCGAGTTAGTGGACACCTGCCCCAGTGCCGACAGGCTTACCAAGCTCCTCTCAAACGCTTTGCCAATTCCCATGTAAGAGCCGCGGTGGTTTAGGCCAGCAACACGCACGCGCGGTACGCTCCGAATCTCCACCTCATAGCTGCACCGAACTGCTTCTGCTCGGGGGTTGGGAATCGATCCGAGTTTGCCATGCATGCGGAACTGACTCGGACTCGTTCCATACTGCACCCGAAACGCACGCGCGAATGACTGCGCATTAGGGTAACCGCTTCGACACGCGACCGCCTCAATGTCAGCTGAACTATTGACCAACAATCCGGAGGCGTGGTGTAGGCGCAGGCGCCGCACTGTAGTTGCTAGGGTTTCGCCATATAGGGCATGGTAGATACGATGCCAATGGTATGGCGAGAGATGTGCGATGTCCGCCAACTGCGCCAAGTCCAATGGCTTGTCGAAATGCTCATGGACATGCGCGACTACACGATCCATGCGCGCGCGATAGTCAATCCAACCAGCAGCCTTGCTCATAGGGTCTCTGCAACTGATAAATTTGTCCGCTCACACGTCGAACTTGGTTGAACCCAGCAGCGGTAGATGTTTCCTGTCATGGTAGGTAAGCGCCAAGTAAATGCAGTGTGCCAAATCATACGTTGGCAGCTTGTCTTTGATTTGCAAGCGGATGGCACGGCCACTCTCAAATTGCAAGCGATCGCCAAACAACTCCCGAAATGTCTCCACTAGGCGGGACTGACAGTGAAAGTACAACCGCACTTCCGCCGGGTGCAGTGGATGCCAGCCCAGGCGGATCGGGCTGCCACGGCGGCTACGGTAGCTGGCCTGCCCCCACTTCATTGACTGTTCCAAATCCCCAATTTCTGGATGTGCAGCAGCCGTCTCGAGGATCAGGCTTTGTAATCGGCGCAAAACAGGCTGCGCCACCGGTGCAAATTGGTTTAACAAATTTACTAACTCAGTCATGGCCTCAGCGCAGTCCTATGGAGACCTCAATGGTGCCATCTTCCAGATAGCGCTCGTATTCGGCGACAAAAGTCTTGGGCAAATCGGTGCGCGACCAAACTTCTTGCCAGATTTCGCCAATGCGCTCCGGTCGGGCACGGACACCCTCAAAAACGGCGCGCGGCCCGGCTGGAACCGTGCAGTGGCTCAAGCCTGCTGGGACAGGATGCTGACTGCTGACTTGTGCGCCAATGATCATCGAGTACTGGCCAATATTGTTCAGGCCCGCGTTTTCAAAATGTGTATAGACCGCGTACACCGCATTGGACAATTTGCCCTCAATTTGGGTCATCACAGCTTCCGCCATGAAGCGCTGCCAATGTGGCGGAATGGTTTGCATGGCTACTTCGTTGGAGGTCCGAAGCTCCAAGCCAATAATTCGAATCGCGTTGGGTTGTGTGGTGAAGTGCATGGAAAGCACTTTAATGCTATTGACCTGACATTTCTTGCGGACTTGGTGCTTCCGTCCAATGCGATGGTGGCGAGATACTGCGCGACTTCTTGGCTTTCAATTTGACAGGCCAACGGGTAGCGGGTCTTAAGTTCCGGCTTCTGAGGCATCACCCATTTTGTGAACACCAGCTTGCGAAGCCAGCCGCTGAGCAAACCCGCGCTAGACCGCCACTTTTACGCGCTTTCGGATCGCCGCTAACAGATGATGGATGACCGGATAACTTCTGGGTATCGCCATAGCGCAAGAGTTGACGGCCTTTCGTAACGAACTCAAAGGTGAATTCACAGCGTGAGCTGTAGCTGGCTTTCAAACACATGGGTTTGTCCCGTGTGCGGGTCGGTGAATTGCACCGACTGGGCCAGCAGCTGCAAGGGTTGGCTGAAGTTTTCCGGTGCGTCTGGACCCCGCAGCACCGTGGGGTAAAACAAGTCGCCCTCGATGGGCATGCCCAATGCGTTCATGTGCACCCGCAGCTGGTGGCGCTTGCCGGTGATGGGCTCCAGTTGGTAGAGCGCCCGCTCGCCCGATGCGCGCAGCAGACTGATGCGGGTTTCGCTGTTGGCCTGTCCTGGCACTTCTTGCGTTCTGAAAAACGGCTCGCCGGGCACCAAGCGGCTGCTGTGCACGCGCGGCCAAACCAAATCGGGCTGCCAAGCCGCCACAGCGTGGTAGACCTTGAGGATGTGCTTGTCCCGAAACAAGGCGTGGTAGGCATCGCGTTCGTGCGCGGCTTTGCCAAACAACACCAAGCCTGCCGTTTCTCGGTCAATGCGGTGCAGCGGCACCAAATCTGCGTACCCAGTCAGGCGCTTGAGTTGTACCAACAGGCTTTGCTGCACGTAACGTCCCGAAGGTGTGACGGGCATGAAATGCGGCTTGTCGGCTACCAGCAAGTGGTCGTCTTCAAACAGGACTTTCGCCCGATACGGCAAGACCGGTTCATCGGCCAGATGGCGGTAGTAATACAGGCGCTGGCCGGGTTGGCAGGCTTGGGTTGCCAGGGCGGGTTGACCGTCTTCGTGCAGCACCAGGCCTTGCGCCAAGCGCTCGGCCCACTCATTGCGCGTGATGCCGGGCATGCGCTGGGCCAAAAAATCGAGCAAGTGCGCAGCGCCTTTCGGCACCGACACCACGCTGGCGCTCACGCCATCGCGTATGGGCAACTGAACGGTGTGCCCTGACGTGTTCATGTTAGACCCGGCGGAACACCAGATCCCATACGCCGTGACCAAGTTTCAGGCCCCGGTTTTCAAACTTGGTCAGGGGCCGGTAGTCGGGCTTGGCAGCAAAGCCGTCGGCAGCCGTGCTGGTGTTGACCAGCAAGGGCTCGGCGCGCAGCACGCCCAGCATTTGCTCGGAATAAGGCTGCCAGTCGGTGGCCAAGTGAAGGTAGCCACCGGGCTTGATGTGCTGGGCCAGGCGGTGAATGAAGGGCGACTGGATCAGGCGGCGTTTGTGGTGACGGCTTTTGTGCCAAGGGTCCGGAAAGAAGATGTGCACACCGTCCAGGCTGTCCGTGCCCAGCATGTGGTCCATGACCTCGATGGCGTCGTGCCGGACAATGCGGATGTTGTCAATCTGCTCTTCTCCGCAGCGCTTGAGCAAAGCGCCGACACCCGGCTCATGCACTTCACAGCACAAAAAGTTGTCATGGGGCCGCACTTGCGCGATCTTGGCCGTAGCGTCGCCCATGCCAAAACCGATTTCCAGAATCAGCGGCGCAGCGCGGTCAAAGGCGGTCTGCACATCGAGGCGCTCAGCACTGTAGGGAATCAGGAACTTCGGGCCAAACTGCTCAAACGCCCGCATTTGGCCCGAGCCCATGCGCCCGGCGCGCAGCACATAGGTTTTGATGGTGCGCATGTACGGGGCGTCGGCCTGGGCTTCAGTGGTGGGTTCGGGTGTGGTCATGGCCGGGTGAAAGGTGTTTCGCAAAGCCTTGAATTATCGCGGGTCTGCTGCCCGACTCAGGCCGCGGCGAACGGGTTCACCAGCTTCACCCCGGCCAGCACCTCACCCGTGCCCATGTCTTCGGTCAGCAGCACAGCGCACCCCGCAATGTGGGCGCTGGCCAAGATCAGGGCGTCCCAGTAGCTCAGGCTGTGTTTTTGGTGCAGGTCGAGTGCCATGTCGATGGTGTCAGGCGTCACCGCCGCCAGTTCGAGTTGGCGGTAGCACTGCACCTGTTCCCGGATATGGGTGTGCGGCAGTGCCAGTTTGCGCAAACCGACCTGTATGTATTCGTTGAGCACCTGTGTGGACAGCATACCCAGCCGCTCAAAGCGCAAGTGTCTGAGCAAGTCGATGGCGATGCGTTGTTTGCGGGGCTCGTCGGTGCTGTCGGCGTAGACCAGCACGTTGGTGTCGATGAAGCAGCGGGTTTTGGGCAGGGTGAGCCGCTGCGACCATGGCGGCGAGGGTTCAGCCGCGATCATGCACTGCGTCTCGGTCAAATTTCCAGCCCTGCAGACGACCGCCGCCGCTCAGGCACCGTTGTTCCCACGCCTGCCATTCGGCGGCATGACGCTCCTGGCCCGCCAGTTGCTCCAGATAGTCGCGCACAGCTTGGTTCAGGCTTTTGCCCATTTTGCGGGCCGTTTCACGGGCCGCTTCAGCCACGCGTTCGTCAACTGACAAAGTGATGTTCATGGATGGACCTCCTTTTATCGCACATATTATGTGTGAATTTTTCGAGAAGTGCAAACCTGAGCCTGATCTGGACGACACCTAGCGCACGTCCCAAGCAAGCAGAAACGGTGATCAGGGCCAGCGGCTGGCCCAGTCGTGTTGCCACTGTTGCAGTGCTTGAGGGAGGTTGCCTTTTTGTGCTGCCACAGACAAGTCCAGCGCTTGCGCTGCCACTGTCATCGCGGCCAGCGGATCGTGCAGGTCTAGCGCTTGCGCGCTGTTTTGTTTGCTCAGTTTTTCGCCGTTGTCGCCCAGCACCAAGGGGGTGTGCAGGTACTGCGGCGTGGGCAGTCCCAGAGCGGCTTGCAGCACGATTTGGCGTGCGGTGTTGTCAGTCAGGTCTTCGCCGCGCACCACATGGGTGATGCCTTGTGCGGCGTCGTCCACCACCACGGCCAATTGATAGGCCCACAGGCCATCGGCACGGCGCAGCACAAAGTCGCCCACGGCTTCACACACGTTTTGTTGTTGCGCCCCCAGACGTCGGTCTTGCCAGTGGGTCAGGGCAGGCAGCGCCAGGGCCGTTTGCACAGCCTGCACATCCAGACGCCATGCACGGGCGGGTTTGCCCTTCAGCCCGGTGCGGCAAGTGCCGGGGTAGACCGCGGTTTGGTGACGCGCCACAGATGGCGCTTGCACCGCTTCGATGGCCGTTTCAATGTCTTTGCGCGAACAGCCACAGGGGTAAGCCCAGCCGCGTGCGATCAAGGTATCAAGGGCGTTTTGGTAAAGCGCAGACCGCTGGCTTTGCCACAGCACTGGGCCGTCGGAAGTCATGCCGCAAGCGGCCAGCTGTTGCAAGATGGCTTGGTCCGCGCCAGGCACACAACGGGGCGTGTCCACGTCTTCGATGCGAACCCACCACTGGCCACCCTGGGCGCGGGCGTCGAGCCAGCTGGCCAGGGCCGTCAACAGCGAGCCCGCATGCAAAAGGCCGGTTGGCGATGGCGCGAACCGGCCTGTGTAGCGCAATGCCATGGACGGTCAGCGTTTTTTGAGCACCGCCAAGGCCAGTTCCAGGCCAGACACAAAAGCGTCTTCGGCGCGGTGGCCCAAGCACCAGTCACCACACAGGCCAATGCCTTGTTCTTTGGACCAGAGGTGGCTTTGGCCCAAAGGCTGCGCGGTTTTTGCGTACAACCAGCGGTGCACCTCGGCGTGTGCCGGGGTGGCACGGATGCCGGTGATTTCGGCAAAGGCCTTGATCAAC
>CAYRBW010000130.1:0-6913 GCA_964422575.1 uncultured Limnohabitans sp. | reverse complement strand
TTCCGCTGTCCCTGGGCCTGGAGACCATGGGCGGCCTGGTCGAGCGCATCGTGGCGCGCAACGAAACCATTCCCACCGCCAAGGCCCAGGACTTCACTACCTACAAGGACGGGCAGACGGCCTTGGCCATCCATGTGGTGCAGGGCGAACGTGACTTGGTGCAAGACTGCCGCAGTCTGGCCCGCTTTGAGCTGCGCGGCATCCCACCCATGGCCGCAGGCGCTGCCCGCATCCGTGTCACCTTCACGGTAGACGCCGATGGCTTGTTGAGTGTGGGGGCCAAAGAGCAAATCAGTGGCGTGGAGGCGCGCATTGACGTTAAGCCTTCGTATGGTCTGAGCGACGATCAGATCGCCACCATGCTGCAAGAAAGTTTCAGCACCGCCCAGGGCGACATGAAAGCCCGTGCGCTGGTGGAGGCGCGTGTGGACGCCGACCGCATGCTGCTGGCCACGCGCAGCGCCTTGGCAGCTGACGGCCAATTGCTGCAAGCGCAAGAACGCAGCGTCATTGATGCACTGATGGCGACACTGCAAGCCGCCATTCAAACCGAACAAGATGCCAAGGCGCTGGAAGACTGCACCCAGGCACTGGCCAAAGGCACAGAAGCCTTTGCCGCTGAGCGCATGAACCACAGCATTCAAAAAGCCCTGGCTGGCCAAAATATCCAGTCGATGTAACCCACCATACCGCTATGCCTGTCATCAAAATCCTGCCCCATCCCGAGTACTGCCCCAACGGTGCAGAAATCACGGCGCCTGCGGGCACCAGCATTTGCGAAGCGCTGCTCGACCACAAAATCAACATCGAACACGCCTGCGACATGAGCGCGGCTTGCACGACCTGCCACGTCATCGTGCGAGAGGGGTTCAGAAGCCTCAACGAGATGGAAGAAACCGAAGAAGACCTGCTGGACCGCGCCTGGGGCCTGGAGCCCGACTCGCGTCTGAGCTGCCAGGCTTTTGTGGCCAAGCAAGATCTGGTGATCGAGATCCCGCGTTACACCATCAATCACGCCAAAGAAAACCACTGAATAGACGAAAGCGAGAAGACATGCGCCAAATCGTTCTGGACACCGAAACCACCGGCCTCTCGGCCGAGGGTGGTGACCGTATCATTGAGCTGGGTTGTGTGGAGTTGTATGCCCGCAAGCTCACCGGCAACAACCTGCATTTCTATTTCAACCCCGAGCGCGACAGCCACGAAGACGCGCTCAAGGTGCATGGCATCAGCAATGAGTTTCTGCGTGACAAACCCAAGTTTGTGCAGCTGGCCGACGAGATCCTCGAATACCTCGCGGATGCAGAACTGATCATCCACAACGCAGCTTTTGACATCGGCTTTTTGAACAAAGAGCTGGAGCGTGTAGGCAAGCAGCCGCTCAAGACGTATGTCAGCGGAGTCATTGACACCTTGGCCATGGCCAAGGAAATGTTCCCTGGCAAGCGCAACAGCCTCGACTCGTTGTGTGATCGTCTGGAAGTCGATAACTCAGGCCGTACATTACACGGCGCGTTGCTTGACGCCGAATTGTTGGCGGACGTGTACATCAATATGACGCGAGGTCAGGAGGCCTTGTTGATTGATGCGGGGGATGCCGCACCCCCTGCAACTCAGCAAATGGCGGTCCAAGTGGACTTGAGCACTTTTGTCTTGCCGGTGTTGCCTGCCAATGCCCAGGAGTTGGTCGCTCATGACGAAGTGCTGACGCAGCTGGACAAATCCAGTGGTGGCAAAACCGTCTGGCGCATGCATCAAGCCACTTGATTGAGGCCTCAAGACCGGCAAACGAGCAACTTCATTTTTTAGCCAAGCTGAGTCAACAAGCACGATTTTTATGCCATAATTGCGCTCTTCGCTGCAAAGCGTAAGGGCGGTTAGCTCAGGGGTAGAGCACTGCATTCACACTGCAGGGGTCACAAGTTCGAAACTTGTACTGCCCACCAAAATTCCCGGTTCAAAAAAGCACTTGAGAGAAATCACAAGTGCTTTTTTGTTTTGGCTTGCTACTTTTCTGATGGACGCAATTCGTGTGGACTTCAACAGTTCAGTTGCAGTAAGCTACAAGGTTTTCCACGTAACTTGTTGTCGTTCATGGACAGTCCGCTTCCTTCCATCCCAGCCAAACGCTATTTCACCATCGGTGAAGTGGGCGAATTGTGCGGTGTCAAACCGCATGTTTTGCGCTATTGGGAACAGGAATTTACCCAGCTCCGGCCGGTCAAGCGACGAGGTAATCGCCGTTATTACCAGCATCACGAAGTCTTGATGATTCGGCGCATTCGTGATTTGCTGTACGACCAAGGTTTCACCATCAGTGGTGCGCGCAACAGATTGCAAGAACTGGTCCAAGCCGATCGACAACTCCAGCGAGGTGGATCCCTTGCTGATGTCGCTGCTGACGCAACAGTCACAGAAGACGAGTTGTCAGGCTTGCCAACCCAAGCTTTTGATGAAGCAGACATTGGATTTGTCGATGCAGGAGTGAACAGCACTTCGCTTCACAAAGAGTTGCTTGCAATTCGAGCATTGCTCAGCTTTTGAGGCTGATTTATCCGGTTATAATTGCAAGCTTGTCGGCGTGTAGCGCAGCCTGGTAGCGCACTTGCATGGGGTGCAAGGGGTCGCGAGTTCGAATCCCGCCACGCCGACCATTTGAATCAAGGACTTAGCTTCGCAAGGGGCTAAGTCCTTTCTTCTTTGAGTCTTGAAATCCGTCGCAATTGGCTGGCTTTGAGTGCACGAGCGCGATGTCTTTGTCTTGCTGCTCCCTGGCCTGGCAGGACATACCAACAAGGGCATCGCTGAGCGCCTGGATATCTTGCGAAATAAGGCCAAAAAACACCGCACCATCATCGTGCAAAAAATCCAAATTGCAGAACCGATCTCGTTCAGAAAATTGAGTCGTGCGCTAGGCGTCAGGTGAAGTTGGACTGCTGCTTATGGTTGAACATGAACAAAGAAAAAGCCTCTGCACGTGAATGCAGAGGCTTGTCTTTTTTGGCTCCTCAACCTGGGCTCGAACCAGGGACCTACGGATTAACAGTCCGGCGCTCTACCGACTGAGCTATTGAGGAATAGCTTTGAATTATAGAGTGATTTTCGGACTGTTTTGAGAGGGGGCGCAAGTTTTTAGCAAAATCTTGCGACCATCAATTCAGAAGCTGGTTTTCACGCCCAATCGAAAGGTTCTGGGTGCCCCCGGGTAAAGATAGTAGTGGCCGAACTGCTTGGGTGCTTCACGCCAGTAATGGTGGTCGGCCAGGTTGTCGACGGCCATGGTCCACTGGGTTCGTGTCCCTCTGATGCGCGTGTCGTAATGCGCGGCGAAATCCAGTGTGGTCCAGCTGGGCAGGTGAATGCTGCCGTCTTCGGTCACTTGGCGAGAACCTTCGTGGCTTACGCGCATGCTGGCGCGCAGGCCGGGGATGTCCGCAAAGCGGTATTGGATCAGTCCGCGAAGAGTGTATCGAGGCACGTTGAGTGCCCGTTGACCGTTCACGGCAGGCGTGACTTCTGCGCTCTGGCGTTTTGCATCGAGCCATACTGCTCCCACATCCCAACTCCATGCCGCTCGGGTCATGCCTGCAGACAGCTCAAGTCCGCGATGACGTGCTTCACCATTGATCTGGCGTTTACATGAATTGGCTGCAACACAATCGCCAACATCGATGGATTGAGGGCGTGTGATGTCAAACACACTGACTTGCCTGCGTGTGGTGCGGGTTTGGCTTTTGATGCCCAGCTCAAATTGTTGGCTGCGCAGTGCGGGTAAGGCCTGGCCTGAATTGATGTATTTGCTTTTGTTGGGCGCGACTTCGGTTTCGATGCCTTCGCCGTAGCTGACGTAAAGGGTTTCATGGGGCGTGAGTTGGTAGGTGCCCGCGATCCAAGGGGTGTTGAATGAGCGCTCATCGTGAATGGCTTGGGTGCCATCTGACTTGGCGCTGTTTCGGTTCAGTTTGCTGTGTCGAAGGCCAAGCCATAAGGTCGTTTGAGCGTTCAGTTCGATGCGGTCATTCAGTGCCAGTTCAGTCGTGTACTCGCTGGCGTTCGTCCCTGAATCGCTGTAATCGGCATAGCTTGGGATGACGAAGCTGTCATAAACATTGCCTGTGCCCATGTAGATGTTGGTTTGGACATCGGGGGAGCGAAGCAATTGCCGTTGCCTTGAAATGCTGATGCCCATGTTGTGGACAATCTGACCAATGGTCACATGACCTGCCAGCGAGCTTTGAAGGGCATCCGCCGTGCGTCGTTCGTTGTCACTGCGCCAGTCGTACAAGTCAAAACCACCATCTGCATAGTAGCGATCACAGTTGGCACCACCGCAACCAAAAGCAAAGCTCAGCCGGTCATCCGTGCGCAGTCGTTGCCCCCCGTATTGCGTCGTCCAGAGCCAGCCGCCTTCCAGGTTCTGTCTGAAACGAATTGAGCCGGTTGTGCCTTTGAATACGCCGGGCACCGACCAAGCTTGGCGGGTCAGGTTACGTGTGCCGTCCACCGGGGCAGGCAAGGCGTCGCCCAGTAAGCTGTAAGCATTCACGCCGAATTGTTGGCGTTCGCTGCGCTCGATTTCCCACTCTAGCTTGCTGTCGGGCGTGATCCGCCAGTCCATGGCCAGCGCAAACAGTTTGCGGTGGCCTTCGGTTTTTTGGATGTACGGATTCAGGTCTTCATATGCAGCATTGAATCGGTAGCCCAGGGCCTGGTCTTGGCCGAAACGGCCTCCCAAATCCAGGCCGGTGCTGCTGCTTTGGCCGCCGCCGTAGCTGGCGCTGACCGAGCGGATGGTTTCGTCTTTGGTCGAAGGCGGGCGTTTCACCACGTAGTTGACCAAGCCGCCCGGGGCGCTGGTGCCGGCCTGGATGCCGCTGGTGCCTTTGAACAGCTCGATGCGCTCCTTGTTGTCCATCGGGATCATGGTTTCGGCCGAGATCGGCAGGCCTTCGCGGCGGTAGTTGTAGCGGTTGTCCAGCGTGTAGCCGCGCACGCTGAGCATGTCCCAATAGGCGGGCGAGTTGTAGCTGTCGGCCACGCTGGCGTCCAGGCGCAAGGCATCCGACACGCGTTGTGCACCAATGTCTTGCAGGGTTTGCTGGTCGATGGTGACGGCACTGAACGGGGCCTTGCTCAGGGGCACATCGCCAAAGCCGCTGACCTGTGTGGGCGCTTTGTCGGTGATGGTGATCTCGGTCAAGGCTTGCGCGTGTGCGCTGCCCATGGCCCACAGGGCGCATGCGCTGGCCACATGCGTTGCTCGGTGAACAAGGTGCGCTTGAGAACGGCCTTGGGGCCGACGAGTGAATGGCGAAAAAAATGCCATGACGTTTTCCTTCAACGTAATGACAGGTCGGCTGGCTTCGAGAACGTGCATGCGCCAGAGAGCGGCGCTGTTCTTGGGTCAAGCTTCCCTGCGCGAGGATTACCTCAATCAGGTTCAAAGGGACTTTCTCAGTCGAAGGCCTCGCGGCCCCCAACACCCCTAGCGAATGCGCCGCCAAGAAGCGGCGCGGTGTGGATTTTAGGCGATGCCCAGCCGTTGGTGCAGCAGCGTGGACGTTGTTGTGTACTGCAGCAGGGTCTTTTCGGTGGGGCGCAGCAGGGTTACGGCACCAAAGGCGGCCAGCGTGGCTTCGTGGAAGCCGCAGAGGATGAGCTTCTTTTTGCCCGGGTAGGTGTTGATGTCGCCCACCGCAAAAATACCGGGCTCGGAGGTGGCGAAGTTTTCGGTGTTGACCACCAGTTGCTTGCGCTCCATGGCCAAGCCCCAATGCGCCACGGGGCCCAACTTGGGCGACAGACCCAGGCAGGTTTGCAGCACATCCAGCGGCAGCCACTCGGTATCGCCTTGTGGTTTGAGCAGTTCCAGCGCCTGCAGTCGGCCCGCCGCACTGCGCAGACCCGTTGGCTGGCCTGGCACGAAACGCATGCGGCCTGCGTCGCAAGCTTGGCGCATGTGGGCGATCAACTCGGGCTTGGCGATGAACTGGTCACGCCGGTGCAGCAGGGTCACACTGGCGGCGGCTTGTGGGCCCTGGCTCGCATCCAGGCAGGTTTGCAAAGCGGTGTCACCATCGCCCGCCACCACCAGGTGCTGACCCGCCCAGTGCTCGGGCTTGGGGTGCTCGGCAAACACTTGGCTGCCGTCAAAGGCGTCCAGACCGTCCAGCACCATGCGACGCGGCACAAAAGCACCCACACCCGCGGCGATGAACAGGGTGTGGGTCAAAATAGTCTGGCCGCTGTCGGTGCTTACGACCAAGCGCTGGTCGGTTTGGCGTTCGATGGTGCTGACTTGTTGGCCTAGGTGCAGCGTGGGCTTGAACGGTGCGACTTGTTGCTGCAAGCGTTCGACCAGCTCATGGCCCGTGCAAAATGGGATGCCGGGAATGTCGTAAATCGGTTTGGTCGGGTACAGCTCGGCACACTGGCCACCCACATGGGGCAGGGTATCGATGATGTGGCAGTTGAAGCCCTGTAGCCCGAGCTGGAACACCTGGAACAGACCCACAGGGCCTGCACCAATGACCAGTGCCTCGGTTTCAATGGGTTGGTTCATGCGGAGTGTCCAGAAAAAAGGCCGGAAATTCCGGCCCGTGGGTGCATGCAATGTTGCATGAAGGAGGTGATCAGCGGATCAGTGCGGCCAGCTTGCCGGTTTTGTCTTTCCACTGCTCGGCGTCGGCCATGGGGGCCTTGCGCTTGGTGATGCTCTTCCAGCCGGGCAACAAGGCCAACTCGGCATTGATTTTGGTCATGTGCTGCTGGTCGGCAGGCAGGTCTTCTTCGGCGTAGATGGCGTTGACGGGGCACTCGGGGATGCACACGGCGCAGTCGATGCACTCATCGGGGTCGATGGTCAGAAAGTTAGGGCCTTCGCGGAAGCAGTCCACAGGGCAAACGTCCACAC
>CAYRBW010000129.1:6190-6928 GCA_964422575.1 uncultured Limnohabitans sp. | reverse complement strand
ACCACCGCCTTGACCTGGTTGTGGCGCAAACGGTCTTCCACTTTCAAGCGCGTGTCGGCGTTGGTCTGGCCTGAATACGCGTCCACCGCATGGCCGCAGTTGCGCAAAAACGCGGTGAGCCGCTCGGCCTCGGCCACTGTTAATACATAAATGATGCCAGATCCCGGCAGCTGTTCCAGCGCATCGGCAATCCAGGCGTAGCGCTGCAAGGGCGAAAGTCCCGGCACCACCGACAGCGTAAGCGAAGTGCGGGCCAGTGTGCCGCGAAACGTCACCGTGTGGGCCCCCAATTGCGCCCCAATGTCGTGCGTGACCCGCTCATTGGCCGTCGCGGTCGTCGCCAAAACACTGGCCGTGGGGGTAGACAAGAGCGCCCGCGCAAGCCGCTGGTAGTCGGGTCGAAAGTCAAAACCCCAATCACTGATGCAATGCGCCTCATCGATCACGATCAGGCGCACATGGGCCAGCAAAGCGCCCAGCCGCGCCGCAAAACGCAGGTTGCCCAGTCGCTCTGGCGAGACCAGCAGCACGTCGATGGCGTCCTCGTCCAGCCGCTGGAATACATCGTCCCAGTCATCGATGTTGGTGGAGTTGACCGTGGCCGCCTTCAGTCCCGCCCGCTCGGCGGCGCTGACTTGGTCACGCATCAGCGCCAGCAAAGGCGACACCACCAGCGTGGGTCCCGCGCCGGTGCTGCGTATGGCATGCGTTGCTGCCCAATACACCGCCGACTTGCCC
>CAYRBW010000129.1:252-6180 GCA_964422575.1 uncultured Limnohabitans sp. | reverse complement strand
GCCAGGGCAATGGCCACGCGCGTCTTGCCCGTGCCCGTGGCCTGCACCACCAGCACCCGCGACGCTGGCTGCAGCACCGCATGGACGGCATCAACTTGGTCTGCGCGAGGCGAAGCACCTGGCCCGGCAAGGCGGGCCAGGACGGTCTGCATGTGTTCTTCGGCGAAGTTGCGGAAAGAAACTCGCAAGCTGATGGCAGTGTTCATGACTCTCCCTGTTGCCTGGTTCGGCTTTTGTATGGGAAACCATTGTGCTGCCATTTAAGTGGCCACAACACTCGCCACAGAGCTTCCAGTCAACGCTCAAGCCTTGACCAGAAGCGCCTCCAGCCCTCGTCGTGGAGCGGGCTCGATGACCGGGGCGTGACCCAAGCGCGTCCACATTTGCACCGTGTGCCCACGCTCTGCGGCGCCCAAGAGCTGGTGCACAGCCAAGTAATGTGTGGCCTGCTCAGGATATTCCTGCAAAGCCTGCGACAAGGGATGCATCGACAAGCCCTGCGCCGTGGCGGCAAGCTGCGCCCGGACATAGGCGCGACCTGCCAGCAGCTGCGTGGTGCGATCGTTGCGCTCGGTGCTCAGCCAAAAATACGCAGGCGTGCTGGCAATGGCGGCATTGAAGCGATCCAGCTGGCCCTTGATTTCAGAGCTGTCCGGCGCAGAAGCTTTGGTGCGGTCAAACAAGCCCACAGCGTTGAGTGCACGCACCATGGGCGAGTTGAGCGAAATGCCGTCGCGGTGCTGGGCAATTTCCTTGGGGCCGATGCGCAGCACATGGTAGGACTCCAGCAGCGTGCGAGGTGTGACCAGCTCAGTGCGCCAGGCGTCCATGGCGATCTGTGCGTGTCGAGCCATGGCGACCTCTTCACCTCGCGTAACAAGGCCCAATATGACAGATAAACCCTTGACGCTGTCGCGCACCGCTTGCAAGGCAACGGCGTCGGGCGTACGCGCTTCGTACACCCCCTTGTGTGTGTGGCGCTTGAAGACTTGCGCGAAAAGCGGATCGGGCTGCACCTGCGCGTCACGCACCAAGCGAATGCGGGCGGTGGGCCGGGTATCAGGGGCCTTGGCGCTGAACTCGCCTTCAGGGAATGGCGTGACCTCGGTGCGGTGGCCGCGCTGGCGGGCGGCCAAGTCCAGCACTTCAATGAAGGTGCCTTGGCTGATGACCAGCTGCCGCGACAGCGGATCGGTTTCGGGCAACAAGCGCGACATGTCCATGCGCAGCACAATGGTGTCTGGCGTATCCAGGTCAACCAGCCACGACTGCAGGTTGTGCGCATGCGGTGCCAGCAAAGCGTGTGACAAAACCCAGCGGCGGATGTCCAGACTTTCGGCCGGAGGATTCCAGGCCGCGATGGCCTCGGCGGGCAAGCTGCTGTCACAGCCGGTTAAAGTGGTCACGGCGGCGGCGATGACTCCCCCGCCTGCGATCCGCAATATTTGTCTTCTGTTCATGGTCTGGCTCCCGGTTAAAAGTGTTCAAAAAGGCCTGAAGGCGATTGTCTTGACCCTGGAATCATTCCACAATTGCATAAAAACGAACAGCAGTCATTCATTCATGAATAAACTCAACTTCAACTGGGGACTTATCCCTTCATTTTTGGCAGCCCTTGAACACGGCAGCCTGATGGGCGCAGCTCGCGCCACCGGGGTGAGCCAGCCCACGCTGGGGAGGCACATCGCAGAGCTGGAAGACCAACTGAAGCTGGCGTTGTTCGAGCGCACCGGGCGCGGCCTGCAGCCCACCGCGCAAGCACTGGAACTGGCCAAGGCGGCCCACGCCATGCAAGACGGTGCGGCGCGGTTTTCGCGGATGGCTTCGGGCTCAGGGCAAACGGTGCAAGGCCGAGTTCGGCTTTCAGCCAGCCAGCCCGTGGCCTGCTTTTTGTTACCACCCATCTTGGCCCGCATGCGCCAGGCGCTACCTGATGTGGTAGTGGATTTGCTGGTCAGCAACTCGGTGAGTAACCTGCTCATGCGCGAGGTCGACATGGCGCTGCGCATGGTGCGGCCCGAGCAAAACAGCCTGGTGGCCAAGCACATTGGCCAAGTTGCACTGCGAGCCTGCGCCAGCCAAAGCTATTTGCAGCGCAAAGGCACTCCGCAGCAACCGATGGACCTGCTGGCGCACGACCTCATCACCGGCGACCGCAACACCGACATCGAGGACGGCTTCGCGGCACTGGGCTTTGCGGCCAACAGCCTGCGCCACGGCTTGCGTACCGATGACCTGATCGCCCATTGGGCAGCCGTGAAAGCTGGGTTGGGCGTGGGTTTCGTGAGCAAGCACCTGATTGACTCAGACCCCACAGTCAAGGCCATCTTGCCGATGATCGAGTTGCCCGTATTCCCCGTTTGGCTGACCGTGCACAGAGAGCTGCGCACCAGTGCGCTGATGCGTGCGGTTTTTGACTATTTGGCGGATGAAGTGCCGCTGGCGCTTCAAAGCTAGGGGGTCTCAGCAATACGGCAATCACGACTCGGACGGGTCATGCGGCAAAGTGACCAACAAAACCATGCCCAGCAGCATCACCCCAGCGGTCAGCCACAGTGCCCCCATGAAGGCACCCGTGGTCTGAGCCATGGCCCCTGCCACCACCGAAGCACACCTGCCCTGTGCCATAACTCAAAGTCAGGCGGGCCAGCTGGGACGGCTCATGGTCGCAGAACCATGTGGTGCAACACGGCTTGTGGCTGTTGTTGCAACGCCCGATAGCCTCCTTGCGCCCACTGCACGGCCATGTCACGGCTGCGTGGGTCAAACGCATGGCCTGACTGACCTGTCTGGTAAATGAAGACCGACTGATCGGGTTGCGCCAAGTCGTACACCGCGCGCATGGAGGCCGCATGGCGGTTGGCAAAAGGCGCTTGCTTGTCATTGGCCCAATATTGACCGACGTTGACGGTGAACAAGTCCCCGGCGCTCTCCACCCGAACATCGAACAGCGCATGGAGATAAGGCACCTTGCCAAAAGGCTTGTGACTGCTGATGGCAGGATGCCAAGCCCCCCAACGCCAAGCCTTCACATCGCGCCCTTGGCTAGCAGCAATGCGGTCGAGCGCTCTGCCCAATGCTGAGGCCACTTGCCCGGAACACCCCGACGCACCACACCAGAACGCGTCTGATCGGTCAAGTACACCTTCAACGGCGGCTCTGAAATGGCGCTTGCCATACAGCGACTGAAAGCGCTCGGCCCCCAAGTGTGGGATCAACAAACCGCGTGTCAGCTCATCAGCCCAGACATTCAAAACCAATGCCGCCGCGCTGTCGGTTCGCATCTGGCCATCAAACTCTGCAAGCAACTTCAAAGCTGCTGGTGCCAAGGGATGGGAGGACGCCTGAGAGGTTGGGTGCATGGCCAATTTAGCTTGCAAGGCCTTTGCGCCCAATGACAAGACATCGTTTTGAATGGCTTGCATGGATTCACGGCTGTGTTTGGGGTTGGCGGCCAACAGCTGCTCGATGCGCTGAAAACGCTCAGGCGTGGTCCAGTCACCGCCCAAAAAATGGGCATAGCCTGGCGGCAAGATGTTTTGATTGGCCGTCGAATGCCAGCCCTTTTGTTCAATCTGCGCTTGAGTGACGGCGGGGTTTTGCGCAGACGGCAACCAACCTGTCCAATCGTATTGCGCCAGCCAGCCAGGTGCCGGGGCCACACCACGGATGTCGTTTTTCGCCGAACGCAAGGGCACCTTACCCACCGCGTTGTACGCCACTGCACCCAAAGTGTCGGCCATCACCACGCTCTGCATCGGTGCATGGTGCTCAGCAAACACCTGTTGCAACTGCGGCACGGTCTGCGCCCAATTGGCTTTCATGCCCGCTTCGATGGTTTTATTGTCCGGTGTCAGGGCCGACCAGTGCAGGCTGACGGCGTAGCGGCTGGTATCGATCAAGCCCTGGTACTGCGGTTGCACGTCACTGATGACCGGGCCATGGCGGGTGCCGCGGACCTTGATCGTCACATCGGCCTGGCCTTTGACCCGGATCGTCTCGTCGCGAACTTGAAAGTCGGCCCAGCCCTCAGGCGTTCGGTATTGCCCGGGCTTGGCCGCGTCCAGTTGCTCCAGATACAAATCCTGCACATCGGGGCCGGTATTGGTGAACCCCCATGCCACGCCCGATGTACGGCCCAAGACTACAAAGGGCAAACCGGGCAAAGTAGCACCGATGACGTCCAACGCAGCGTACTTTTGCCCACCCGGCAATTCGCCCGCTGGTGCTTTGAGGTGCGCGTAGTACCAAATGGCCGGCGCGCTCAATGCCAAATGCGGGTCATTGGCCAAAAGCGGCTTGCCCGAAACCGTGCGGCTGCCAGGCACCACCCAGTTGTTGCTGCCCTTACCGTCGAGAATGCCCATGTCGCGCACCCAGTCAGCCGACCACTGTGCCAATGGCGACTGAGCGGCTGGCAATGCGGCTGATTTGGACGCAGCAGCGGCATACACGCCCAAACCACGGTACAAAGCAGGCAAATCCACCGCTGAGGCAGGTTTCTCGCCGGGGTACGCCGGCAGCAACTGCCACAGCTGATCGTTGCTCAACACCTGAGCGGCAGACAAACGGGCAAATTCCTGCCCCCAGTTACCGCCCAAATCCAAGGCCATCATCAAAGCCCACCCCACGCTGTCTTCGGGTGTCCAAGCTTGGCCATTTTTGCCCCCGGCTAGGGTGCCAAGCAGCTTGAACTCGGGCGAAGGGCGCACTGCACCACTTTGCCAAGCCGTCTGAACGCCTTCGCTGTAAGCCTGAAGCGCCGCTTGGGTTGCAGGCGACAAACCCTGCAGCTGCTGTTTGGCCATACCGATGATGCCCAGCGTGCGCATGAGCTTGTCGGTGTCCAGTGTGGCCGTGCCCAGAATTTCAGACAATTCGCCACGCATCACGCGGCGGTTGAACTCGAGTTGCCAACCCCGCTCTTGGGCATGCACAAAACCCATGGCCCGCCAAGCGTCCAAGGCACTGCCCGCGTTGATGTGGGTGACATCGGCACCGTCACGGCTGATTAGCACAGCGCCCGACAAGCCCTTGAGCTGGACTTCGCCATCCAGTTGAGGCAAACCGCGCAACAAATGCACACTGATGCCCCCACCCACGGCCAACACGGCCGCGATGGCCACCAACAGGATTCGTGCAACCCACTTCATGTTTGTCTCCTCTTTATGGGACGGCTACCGGCCCGGCCGCTGACTTGTCAAGCACCCGTACCCATGGAGTCCCAAGCGCTTGCTAGTTTTTAAATATGACCCCAAACCATCAGCGCGTCACGCCCTTCGGTGACAAGGTCCACCTTGGCCCCCACGGGCAGCAGCACCTTGGTCGCCACATGGCCAAACGGCAGACCGGTGAGCACCGGGGCCTTGATCTGACCGCGCAACCCATCAACCACGGTGAACAGCTTGAAGCCTTTGTCGTGTGTGGGCACCAGCTTGTATTTGCTGAACTGGCCCATCAACACCGTTTTTTGTTGGGGCAACACCCCCGCATGCAACAGTTGCGTGAGCATGCGCTCCACCCGGTACGGGTGCTCGCCCACGTCTTCTAGGAACAGCACACCGCCCTTGATTTGCGGAAAGTACGGCGTGCCCAGCAAAGAAACCAACACCGACAAGTTGCCGCCCCAAAGCGGCGCGTCTTTGACCAGCACACGGCGCTCAGCTTCGGCCTTAGGCAGTTGCCAGCCCGTGCCCTCGCCCTGCTCCAGCAACAGGTCGTCAAAGCAGGCTTGCATGATGTCGTCGGGCTCCTGTTCGGGGCCAAAGTCTTCGCCCAACGCCGGGCCTTGCCAGCTGATGCGACCGGTCTTGGCGTACACGGCCTGGTTAAAAGCTGTGAAATCACTCAGGCCCACAAACTGCGTGCCACCGTCAATGGCCTTGGCGATTTGCTTGTAGGGCAAAGCCGGCAAGATGCGCGTGAGGC
>CAYRBW010000129.1:0-242 GCA_964422575.1 uncultured Limnohabitans sp. | reverse complement strand
GCGAGATCAGCGCCACATCGGCACCGCTGGCGGCAGCGCGGGTGATGGCGGCGATGCGGGTCGCGTCGTCACCCGCAAAGCGCATGTGGCTGGCCAAAGCCGCTTCATCCACCTCGACTTGGTGCCCCTGGGCTTGCAGGCGCTTCACGCCCCGGCGAAAAGCCGCTTTGTCGCGCACCGCGCTGGAAGGGGAAAAAATGTAAATGTGGGCCATGGTGGGTGTTCTTTTTCAGGGTTTGAAG
>CAYRBW010000128.1:0-6949 GCA_964422575.1 uncultured Limnohabitans sp. | reverse complement strand
GCTCAAGTCGGTGAAGTCCTTGGGACCACTCTTTGCGCCAGCGGTGCAGCAAATTCAGCACTGCCACCTCGTTCAAGATGGGTTCGCCGGACGCTTACGAATGAAGCAGAAAAATCGGGGCTGATCCGCTTGGGTCACTTGGCGCAGTCATTGCGGCAGATGCCCTGAACTGGGTCGTCCCCACTCAGTACATCCGGGCAATCAAAGCGCCCTCGGCCGGACCGTCCAATGCAATCCACACTTTGAGCGGGCTGCCGGAGGCCACCTCAATGGGCTCGCCCTTTTCGTTTTGCATTTGAGTCAGGGACACCTTGCGGTTGCCGTTGGGGTGGATGATCTCAATGGTGTCGCCCACGGCGAAACGGTTTTTGGTCTCGACCAGCGCCCAGCCCTCAGCCACACCGCGCACCTCTCCGACAAACAGGCTGCGGTGTCCCACCGAGTGTCCGATTTCGTAGTTTTGGTACTCCTGCGCAGGGCGGCGCTCTAAAAAGCCCGAGGTGTAGCCACGTGAGGCCAGACCGTCGAGTTCGCTGATGAGTTCGGGGTTGAAGGGGCGACCCGCCACCGCGTCGTCAATGGCGCGGCGGTACACCTGCGCGGTGCGGCTGACGTAATACAGGCTCTTGGTGCGGCCTTCGATCTTGAGCGAGTCCACACCGATTTTGACCAGGCGCTCAATCAGCTCGACGGCGCGCAGGTCCTTGCTGTTCATGATGTAGGTGCCGTGTTCATCTTCCATGATGGGCATCAACTGACCGGGACGTCCGGCTTCTTCGATCAGGTAGACCTTGTCGGCGGCGGGGTGGCGCTGGCCGTTGCCGCAGGCCGAGAAATTTTTCTCGGCGGCTTCTTGCTCTTGCTCAAAGCTGAAGTCATCTTCCATGCGTATGGGTTTGACTTCGCCAGAATCGGTCTCGTCTGTCGCCTCTTGTGTGCCGTAGCGCCAGCGGCAGGCGTTGGTGCAGGTGCCCTGGTTGGGGTCACGGCGGTTGAAGTAGCCCGAAAGCAGGCAGCGGCCCGAATAGGCGATGCACAGCGCGCCGTGCACAAACACTTCCAATTCCATGTCGGGGCATTCCTGGCGGATTTTCTCGACTTCGTCCAAGCTCAGTTCGCGGCTCAGGATGATTCGGGCTACGCCTATTTTTTGCCAAAACTTCACGGCCGCCCAGTTCACGGTGTTGGCCTGCACCGAGAGGTGGATGGGCATCTCGGGCCACTTCTCGCGCACCATCATGATGAGGCCGGGGTCGGCCATGATCAGGGCGTCGGGCTTCATGGCGATCACGGGCTCGATGTCACGCAGGTAAGTGCGCACTTTGTCGTTGTGCGGCAGCAGGTTGCTGGTGACAAAAAACTTCTTGCCCCGGGCGTGGGCTTCGGCAATGCCAATGCCGATTTGTTCGAGCTTGAATTCGTTGTTGCGTGCTCGCAGGCTGTAGCGCGGCTGGCCTGCATAAATCGCATCGGCACCAAAGTCGTAGGCGGCGCGCATTTTGTCCAAGGACCCGGCCGGCAATAAAAGTTCAGGAGATTTGATCGTCGTCATAGCCTCCAATTGTCCAATTTTTTGAACGCATCTCGGCCGGGGCACAATTGACGCATGACAAGAAAACAGCTGGAACAGGTGGTGGTGAGCGGTGGCGGCATCGGTGGGCTGGCTGCGGCTTTGGCCTGCGCTAGGCGGGGTGTGCCAGTGCAATTGATCGAGCGTGCCGAGCAGCTGAGCGAAGTGGGCGCAGGCATCCAAATCGGCCCGAATGTGACCCGCATTTTGCAAGCCTGGGGCTTGGGTGATGCGCTGGCACAGGTGGCTGCATTCCCCCAGCGCTTGCAAGCGCGTGATGCGCAGACTGGGCAGGTGCTGGGCAGTTTGCGTTTGGCGGAGCGGGCGCAAGCTTTGTATGGCGCGCCTTATGCCACCATCCACCGCGCCGACCTGCAAAATTTGTTGCACGCCGCTGCATGTGCTGATGGCGTGCCCGTTCGTTTGGGCCAGACGGTGCAGGGCTGGCGCGAGACCACTGGCAGCGTGCAGGTCAACACCGCCGATGGCCAAAGCGTGCAAGCCGATGCCCTGATCGGAGCCGATGGTGTATGGAGCGCCGTGCGCCAGCAGCTGCTGGGCGATGCCCCGGCCCGATTCACCGGACATTTGGCTTACCGGGCCTTGGTGGCGCAGGCCGATTTGCCTTTGCATTTGCGCTCCGATGAGGTCACCGTCTGGATGGGACCGCGTCTGCATGTGGTCCATTACCCGGTGCGCAGCGGGCAGTGGCTCAATGTGGTGGCCATCGTGCATGGCGTCAAACCTGCGCAGGCCGACGCTTGGGACACCACCGGGCACGCACAGGCGCTGATGCAAGCCATGGGGGGTGTTGGTGCCGACTTACACGAACGATTGGTATCGGTGTCCGCTTGGCGGCAGTGGGTGCTGCACGACCGTGCGCCGATGGCCGGTGCCCACGAAATGGCACAAGGTCGCGTGGCCCTGCTGGGTGATGCCGCGCACCCGATGCGTCCCTATCTGGCCCAAGGCGCGGGCATGGCCATTGAAGATGCGCAGGTCTTGGGGCAGTGCCTGAGCGCAGAGACTGGCAGCGTGGTCGAGCGATTGCAGGCCTATGCCGAGCAACGCTGGGCGCGCAATGCGCGGGTGCAGGCTCGTGCGATTCGCAACGGGCGCATCTTTCATGCCACCGGCCCCGTGGCTTGGGGGCGTAACCTGTCGATGCGCCTGATGGGCGAGCGAGTGATGGATGTGCCTTGGCTTTATGGCCCGCCATCCCCTGTACATTCACCTGCTTAGTTGCCGTGGCCCGCACGCGGCCACACCGGTTCAATACTTCAGGGAAATGGGTCATGTTCAAACACTTTGCATCGTCACCGCTGGCCACTTGCCGTCGTACACGACAAAAGCCGCGCATGACGGGGCGCTGGGCCGCGGTCTGCATGGCCTGGGTTTTGGCCACGCCCGCCACTTGGGCGCAAAGCACCGATTTGTCGGCCTGCATGGCCGAGTTGCGCCCCGCTGCTCGCAGCGGCAAAGTGAGCGACGCCACCTGGGCGCGCCACACAGCGGGACTGCAGGCTGACTTCAGCGTCATTGAAAAGCTGAACTTCCAGCCCGAATTTCGCACCGCCATTTGGGACTACATGTCGGCGTTGGTGGACGAGGAACGCGTGGCCGATGGTGCGGCACGTTTGGCCCAGCACCGCCAGGCGCTTGAAAGAGCCGAAGAGCGCTTTGGCGTGGACCCGGCGACCGTGGTCGCGGTGTGGGGTGTAGAGAGTAATTTTGGCCAGACCTTTGGCAAATACCCCTTGGTGCAGGCGCTGGGCACGCTCTCGTGCCACGGGCGGCGACAGAGTTATTTCAGGGGCGAATTTTTTGCGGCGCTGCGCATTTTGCAAGCCGGGCACATCGCGCCCGAGCGTTTGGTGGGCTCGTGGGCAGGGGCCTTTGGCCACACCCAGTTCATGCCTACCACCTTTGAACGTTTGGCGGTGGATTTTGACGGCGATGGCCGCGCCGACCTGATGGACAGCAGTGTGGACGCGCTGGGCTCGACCGCCAACTTTTTGGCCCGTGCGGGCTGGCAGCGCGGCCTGCCTTGGGGCATCGAGGTCCAATTGCCCGCAGGCTTGTCATTGGCAGGCGAAGGCCGCCGCAGCAAACGCCCGGTGGCCGAGTGGACTGCCCGTGGCGTGCGTCGGGTGGATGGTTCGGCCTTGCCCGCCAGTTTGGGCAATGTGGGCTTGTTGACGCTGGCCGATGCAAATGGCCCGGCGTTTTTGGTCACGCGCAATTTTGACGCGCTTTACAGCTACAACGCCGCCGAAAGCTACGGCCTGGCGATTGCCCATCTGAGTGACCGACTGCGCGGGGGCGGCCCATTCGCTACGCCCTGGCCGACCGACGACGCGGGGCTGTCGCGTGCCGAGCGGCGGGAGTTGCAGGGCTTGCTGACGATGCGCGGCCACGACATCGGCCCCATCGACGGCATGCTGGGCGACGCTTCGCGCCAGGCGATCCGCGCAGAACAGCAGCGCCTGGGCCATGAGGCCAATGGCCGTGGTGGCCAAAAAATCCTCAAGGCTTTGCGCGGCGGCTGAGCTCAGGCGGTCAGCGGCAAGGCCCGCTGTCGCTTGCCCGTGAGGGCAAACAGCGCGTTGCCCACTGCGGGGGCGATTGGCGGCACGGCCGGCTCGCCCACGCCTGCGGGGTGACGGGTGCTGGGCACGATGTGGGTGTCCACTTGCGGGGCCTGGCTGAGCGAGACCATGGGGTAGGTGGGGAAGTTGCCTTGTTGCACCACGCCGCCCACGATGTCGATCTTGCCAAAGAGTGCCGCGCTCAAACCGTAGACCACGCTGCTTTCCATTTGTTGGGCCACGGTGCCGGGGTTGACCACGGTGCCGCAGTCGATGGCGCAGACCACGCGGTGCACGCGGATCAGGCCGTTGGTAAGGGACACTTCTGCCACTTGCGCCACGATGGAGCCAAACGATTCGTGCAAGGCGATGCCGCGCGCACGGCCTGCGGGCAGCGGCGTTCCCCAAGCCGCTTTGTCAGCCGCCAACTGCAGAACAGCGGCGTAACGCGGTGCGTCTTTCAGCAGTTTCAAGCGGAAGGCCAGCGGATCTTGTTTCGTGGCCACAGCCAGCTCGTCGATGAAGCTTTCCGAGAAGAAGGCGTTGTGCGAATGGCCCACCGAGCGCCAAAAGCCCACCGGCACGCCGGACTTCGTGGCCACATGGCTCATGTGCTGGTTAGCAAAACCGTAGGGTAAATCGAACAAACCTTCTGAGGTTGTTTTGTCGGGCATGTCGATGGGGCCCGACAGGTGAGGCGCTGCACGCGCCATCCAGCGTGGGGTGATGGCGTCACCGGCCGATTTGATGCGCAAGCTGCTGACTTCGCCTTTGTCGTCCAGCGAGGCCTGAAATTTGGCCAGATGCATGGGCCGGTAAAAATCGTGTGTCATGTCTTCTTCGCGCGACCAGCTCAGTTGCACCGGCTGGCCCTCGCAGGCCATGGCCACTTGCACGGCTTGGCCGACAAAGTCGACTTCCAGGCGACGACCAAAACCACCGCCCAATTGGGTGACGTGAACAATGACGTTGTCTTTGTCGACCTTGGCCACTTTGGCGGCCATGTCACGGGCCATTTGCGGAACTTGGGTAGGCACCCAGATCTCGACCTTGCCATCTTTGACTTGCGCGGTGCAGTTCATCGGCTCCATCGTGGCGTGGGCCAGATAGGGCGCTTGGTAGAGCGCATCGATGCGGGTGGCGCCGGATTTTTCGGCTTGGGTGGGCACACCTTGTTCGTGGAAGGTGAAGCCGCTTTCGGTGTTCAGGGCCTTGAGCAGGTCGGCCTGGATGCGCTGGGTGTCCAATGCGCCCGTGGCAGGGGCTTGCCACTGCACTTTGACGGCCTGCACGCCTTGGCGTGCGTGCCAAGAGGTTTGCCCGACCACGGCCAAGCCCGCTGTACCGCCGCCCCAGGCATCGAGCGGCACAACCTTGGACACGCCCTTCAAGGTCAAGGCGACTTTTGTGTCCATCGATGTGGTCGAGCCGCCGATCATGGGGCACATTTGCACGGCGGCAAACAGCATGCCGGGCAGACGCACGTCCAAGCCGAAGGTGGCTTGACCTGTGACTTTGGACGGGATGTCGGTGCGCGGCGCGGGTTGACCGATGAGTTTCCACTTTTCGCGTGATTTGGTTTGGATGTCCGAGGGCGTGCTGCCCGATGCAGCGGCCACCATCTGACCGTAGTGCGCGGACTGGCCAGAGGCGTGTTGCATCACGCCCTGTGCGACAGTGATTTCGGTGGTGGGCACTTTCCACGCAGCCGACGCGGCTTGCACCAAACTGGCGCGCGCCGTGGCAGCGGCCATGCGCAAAGGGTCCCACAGGTCGGCGATCGAAGACGAGCCGCCGGTGGCGTTGAGGCCCAGTTCGCGGGCGACTTTGCCCACCAGCCATTCACCCATCTTGATCTTGGTGGGTTTGTGCTCGCCTTCGCTGTCCAGCGGGTGAAACGGCAAGCTGGCCACTAACATGGCCACGTTGCCATAAATGCTGTCGCCGCCAGCTTGCTCCAGTCGCACACGGCCCAGGGGCACATCGAGTTCTTCGGCCACCAGCATGGCCAGCGCCGTGTGCACGCCTTGGCCCATTTCGCTGCGGGGCATGGCCAAGACCACAGCGCCGTCGGCGGCAATCTTGATCCAACCGTTCAAGGCCACATCGCCTTGGGTTTGGAGCATGAGTTCGGGTGAACCCAAACGTGAGCGGGCGGGCATCACGCCCCAGCCGACGATCAATCCGCCGGTCGCGCCCAAGGCGCTGAGTAACCAGGTGCGGCGTTTCATGCGGCACCGCCTTTCTTCATTTGTGCAGCAGCGCGGTGGATGGCGGCGCGCACGCGCTGGTAAGTGCCGCAGCGGCACAGGTTGGTCATGGCGGCGTCGATGTCGGCGTCGTTGGGCTTGGGATTCTTATCGAGCAGGGCGGCAGCGGCCATCAGCATGCCGCTTTGGCAGTAGCCGCATTGGGGCACTTGCTCGGCGATCCAGGCAGCTTGCAAAGGGTGGGGGTTTTCTGCCGTGCCCAAGGACTCGATAGTTTTGATCGCTTGATTGGTCACCGCTGACACGGGCATCACGCACGAGCGCACGGCTTGGCCGTCCACGTGCACCGTGCAGGCCCCACAAGCGGCCACGCCGCAGCCGAATTTGGTGCCCGTGAGGTTCAATTCATCGCGCAGTACCCAGAGCAAGGGCATGCTCGGGTCGGCGGTTGAGGTACGGCTTTGGCCGTTGATGTTCAGTTCCACGGTGTCTCTCCAGTGATTGCAGCAGGCATGTTAGTGCAAATGGCGCACCCTGCGGGTCACCCGAGGAACTGCCCTGCGTGAGTCAGCTCACAGTTG
>CAYRBW010000127.1:233-6953 GCA_964422575.1 uncultured Limnohabitans sp. | reverse complement strand
CTTCAGGGTTGTTCAGTCCACCCGCATCCAGCGTGACGCGACCGTCTTCGTGGTGCTCGGCCGTCACACCCATGTTGCGGATCAACTTGAGCATGGTCGACACGTCTTGCAGACGTGGCACATTGCTTAGGCTGACGGGCTCTGCACTCAGCAAAGCAGCGCACAGTTCGGGCAATGCTGCGTTTTTGGCACCTGCAACATCGAGGGCGCCTTGCAGGCGCTTGCCGCCGCGAATTTTCAGTTTGTCCATGGGTCAGCTCAGTGTGCGTTTGGGCAGGGGCTCAAGTGGGCGAAGCATTCAGTTTTTTTGCGCGGCCCATTCGGCAGGCGTGTAGGTTTTCATGGACAAGGCATGCACCTCATCGGTGTGCATTTTCTGGCCCAAAGTGGCGTACACCCGTTGGTGGCGCACAATAGAACGCATGCCCGAGAAGGCTTCGGAGACCACCACGGCGCTCCAGTGGCGACCATCACCCTCCACGGTGAGGTGGGTACAGTCGAGGCCTGCGGCGATGATGGCTTGAAGTTGCTCTGCGTTCATGGGGGTTCAGCTCCGGATTTTGTAGCCGATGCGCAAAAGATAAAGGGTCAGACTGCTGATGAGTGCCAAAGCAGTGCCCACCACCGCGAAACTGATCCAAGGAGAGACATCGCTTTGACCAAAGAAGCCGTAGCGGAAGCCGTCGATCATGTAGAAAAACGGGTTCAAGTGGCTGAGCTTTTGCCAAAACGGCGGCAGCGAATGGATGGAATAAAACACGCCGGACAAAAACGTCATGGGCATGATGATGAAATTCTGAAAGGCAGCCATCTGGTCGAACTTTTCAGCCCACAAACCAGCGATCACACCCAAAGCCCCCATCATGGCAGCGCCCATGACAGCAAAAGCCAAAATCCACAGCGGGTAAACAAAGCTGATGTTGACCATCCAACCCGTGATGACAAACACGCCCAACCCCACCGCCAAGCCACGCACCACAGACGAGCCCACATAAGCCACAAACCAGCTGCGGTGCGACAAAGGGGTGAGCAACAAAAACACGATGTTGCCCATGATTTTGCTTTGCACCAGACTCGATGAGCTGTTGGCAAAAGCGTTTTGCAACACGCCCATCATGATCAGGCCCGGCAACAAAAATGAGGTGTAACTGACTTGGTCGAAGACCTTGACATGGTCTTCGAGCACATGGCCGAAGATGAGCATGTAGAGCACCGAAGTGAGCACAGGGGCAGCCACGGTCTGGAAAGCGACTTTCCAAAAACGCAAGACTTCCTTGTAAAGCAGGGTTTGCCAACCGGTCATGCTGCAGCTCCAATTGGGGGTTGCTTGCGGTTCATGACTTCTAGGAACACGTCTTCGAGATCGGCTTGGCGAATCTCCACATCTTCGGCAACCAAACCTGCGGTCCGAATGGTGGTCAAATGGTTTTCGATTTCGACCGCGTTGTGCACCGGCAGCTGCACGATGCGACCCGTGACGCGGGCGATGGAGGCGACCAAAGGCGGCAACTCGCCATCGAGTTTGAAGCGAAGCACTTGGCTGGTGGCCGAACGCAACAGGTCAGACGTGCGCTCCAAAGCCAGCAACTGGCCGCGCTTGAGCATGGCGATGCGGCCACACAGGGCTTCGGCTTCTTCGAGGTAATGGGTGGTCAACAAGACGGTGTGGCCTTGCTTGTTGAGTTTGGCGATGAACGCCCACAAAGTCTGGCGCAACTCCACATCAACCCCAGCGGTGGGTTCATCGAGCACGATCACACGGGGCTTGTGCACCAAGGCCTGCGCGACCAGCACGCGGCGCTTCATGCCGCCAGACAGTTGGCGCATATTGGCGTTGGCTTTGTCCGTCAAACCCAGGCTGTCGAGCAATTCATCAATCCAAGCGTCGTTTTTCTTGACACCGAAATAGCCCGACTGAATGCGCAAGGACTCGCGCACGGTGAAAAATGGGTCAAATACCAGCTCTTGTGGCACCACGCCCAACAGGCGGCGCGCGGCGGCATAGTCGGTTTGCACGTCGTGGCCATGCACCGACACATGCCCCTGCGTGGCGCGAGAAAGCCCCGCCAAAGTGCTGATCAATGTGGTTTTGCCTGCCCCGTTTGGCCCTAGAAGGCCAAAAAATTCGCCCTCCTGAACGTCAAAACTCACTTGGTCAAGTGCTTTGAACGCGGCTGCGCCAGCCTGTTTGGCAGGGTAGCTTTTAGAGACCGATTGGAAAGAGAGCGCAAACATGGAAGACGACTATTTTAAGTGCTGGCCTGCAGACACTCGGCACAGGCAGTTCAATCAGGGTAAAAAGACCCTGAAATAGGACTTTCAGGACGGTGTAAGCAGTTCAAGCACACCGTACAAACTGGCCAACTGGCACAGGCGCACGGGCATGCCCGTGACTTGCAGTGCGCCATTTTGGGCCGCAACGATCCGCCGCAAACCGAGCAAGACCGCCAAAGCCGAAGAATCAAACTCCACCAACGCCGAAGCATCCACCTCGACATCTGCCGAATTCTCGAGCGTCAATTGCCTCACCCACTGCGTCAGGCAGGCATCGGCCTGTTCATGCAATAAGGTGTCGGGCAGTCTCAGGCTGGTCATGGCGATGGCGCTCAAGAAGCCTTGGCGTTGGTTTTGTTGCGCGCAGCCAAACTGGCGATCAAAGCATCAATGCCACCTGCATTGATCTCTTTGGTGAACTGCGTTCGGTAGGTTTCCACCAGCCAGACGCCCAAGACATTCAGATCAAAGATCATCCAACCCGCACCCTCACCAGGTGTTTTCTCTAGGCGGTAATCGAGTTGGATCGGATCGCCCTTGCCGCGCACCTCGGTGTTCACCACCAGGTTTTTGTCTTCTTGACCAGCGCGCAAAGGCTTGACCACCACCACCTGATCGCTGACCTGGCTGAGCGCACCCGCATAGGTGCGTACCAGCAAAATCTTGAATTCGTCCTGCAGGCGTTTTTGCTGCTCAGGCGTGGTTTTGCGCCAGGCCGGCCCTGTCGCTAAAGCAGTCATGCGGCGGAAGTTGACATGCGGCATCAGCTTGCTGTCCACCAATTGAATGAGTTTGATCACATCGCCGCTGCGCAGACTTTTGTCGGCCTTGATGGTGTCCAGTGTTTCGGTGGTGATGCGTTTGATGAATGCCTCAGGGGCTTCATCCGCAGCCCAAGCGGGTGCCAGCGCACCGCACAGCGCTAAAGCACTGGTCAAGGTCAAAAGATGGCGGCGGGTCAAGGGCAAGACGGACGTGTTTTTCATGGGATCACTATACGATCAAGCAGGTTGCTTTTTGTCAACAACTGTAACGAACAAACGACCTGTTTTGATCTGTCAAATTCAAGGAACTTCTGATTCAGAGTAATCAAAATTCGAGGGGGGATTGCCGTCATGGATGTCGTTTTCGCGCTTCTGTAAATACCCATCGCGCACAAACGTGTAGGGGTCCAGGGCCGCTTCCTTGATGACATCCAAGGTTTGGAGCAAGCCCGAGCGAACATCCATCACACGGGTGGCCGACAAGACATTGCGGCTGGCAGGTTCGTTGAACTGCTGAACCACGTCACCTTTCATGTCCAAGGGCGTGGCCAAGGTATCGCGCAAGGTTGAGGGCCCAAAAATCGGCAACACGATGTAGGGACCGGGCTTGACACCCCAATGGCCCAAGGTCTGGCCAAAGTCTTCCTTGCGTTTCTCGAGTCGCATCTCGGTGGCCACATCGAGCACACCGCCCAAACCGAAAAATGTGTTGACGGTGATGCGCATGAATGTCTCAGCTGTTGCCTGACCTTTCAATTGCAAAGCGCTGTTGGCCATGCTCCAGACATCACCCAGGTTGCCCAAAAAGTTGTGGATGCCTGTGCGCACGGGACTTGGCAGCACAGCGGTATAAACCTTGACAGCAGGCTTGATGGCCACGTTGTCCAGCACGTCATTGAACTGGTAAACACTGCGATTCATCGACTCCCAAGGATCGCGTGCATCAGGGCTCCTAACCGTCGCACAACCTTGCAAGACCAGCAACATGAAGCCAGCCAATGTCATGCCCATTCGTTGGTTCAGGAAATTCATGGCTTCTTCCCCTCTGCAGCGGGCTTCTCAGCTTGGCTGTACAAGAATTGGCTGATCAAATTTTCCAAGATCACGGCCGACTGGGTAGAACCGATCTTGTCACCTGCCACCAAATTCTTTTCATCGGCCCCGGGCGAGACATCCAGGTATTGCTCACCGAGCAAACCGCTGGTGAGGATTTTCAGCGAGCTGTCTTGGGGGAAAGCGTGTTCGGACTGCAAGGCGAGCGTGACTTTGGCCTGAAACGACTCACCATCGAACTCGATTTTTTTCACGCGCCCAACCACGACCCCTGCGCTTTTGACGGCAGCACCGGGCTTGAGGCCGCCGATATTGTCGAACTTGGCCGTGACCGCATAGTCTGAACTGAAATTCAGGGTCAACAAATTGGCCGACTTGAGTGCCAGAAACAACACCGCGACAGCACCGATCAGCACAATCAAACCCACCCACACATCATTTTTTGAACGTTGCATACCGTCCTCCTCAAATGCTGAACATCATCGCGGTCAGGATGAAATCCAGCCCCAATACCGACAAAGAAGAAACCACCACACTGCGCGTGGTGGCGCTGGCCACACCCTCGGGGGTGGGCTTGGCCACATACCCCTGTAGCAAGGCGATAAAAGTCACCGCGACAGCAAACACCACGCTTTTGATGATGCCGTTGCCCACGTCTTTAAAAACATCCACACCGCCTTGCATCTGGCTCCAAAACGAGCCCGCATCAACGCCGATGAGCAAGACACCCACCACATAGCCGCCAAAAATACCGACCGCACTGAACACCGCCGCCAGCAAGGGCAAGGCGATGATGCCACCCCAAAAACGGGGGGCCAAAATGCGCTGAACCGGGTCTACGGCCATCATCTCCAAAGCGGTGAGTTGCTCACCTGCGCGCATCAGGCCAATCTCGGCCGTGAGCGACGCGCCTGCGCGACCGGCATACAGCAAAGCCGCCACCACCGGGCCCAACTCGCGCACCAAACTGAGTGCCACCAACAGACCCAGCGCTTCTGAAGAACCGTAACGCTGCAAGGTATAGTAGCCCTGAAGGCCCAAAACAAAACCGACAAATAAGCCCGACACGGTGATGATGGCCAACGAATAATTGCCGAGAAAGTGCACTTGGTCACGTACCAGATCAAAGCGACGCAAGGTGGCAAGTGACATGCCAGCGAGCTTAAAAAACAAGCGGGCACCAAAGCCCCAATCGGCCAACATCTGACGGGTGGTGGCCCCCAAAACACTCAACAAGTTGATGGGGTTCATGCCGCCCTCCGGCCATAGTCTTGGGCAGCGGGTGGCGCAGGGTAATGGAACGGCACTGGGCCGTCGCTCAGCGCGTGCACAAATTGGTGAATCAAAGGGTCTGCACTGGCACGCAGCTCTGCGGGGGTGCCTTGCGCGGCCACAGCACCATTGGCCAAAATCACCACATGGTCGGCAATCTCGAAGGTTTCGGTCACGTCGTGCGACACCACCACACTGGTGATGCCCAGGCTGTCGTTCAGGCGGCGAATCAGCCGCGCCGCTGTTCCCAGCGAAATCGGGTCCAGGCCTGCAAAAGGCTCGTCGTACATGATCAAGTCAGGGTCGAGCGCAATGGCACGGGCCAAGGCCACGCGTCGGCTCATGCCCCCAGAGATTTCTGAGGGTCGCAAATCACGTGCACCCCGCAAACCCACGGCATCCAGCTTCATCAGCACGATATCTCGGATCAGGTCTTGCGACAAAGCCGTATGCTCGCGCAAGGGAAAGGCCACGTTGTCAAACACACTCATGTCGGTAAACAAAGCGCCAAACTGGAACAGCATGCCCATGCGGCGACGGGCTGCGTACAGCTCGGTCTGGCGCATGTGGGTGATATCTTGACCGTCCAACAACAATTGGCCTTGACTGGCGCGAATTTGCCCACCGATCAATCGCAACACCGTGGTCTTGCCGCCCCCCGACACCCCCATGAGGGCCGTGACTTTCCCGCGGGGCACATTGAAGCTCAGGTTCTTCAAAATGACACGGTCCCCATACCCAAAGGTCAGGTCTTTCAGTTCAACGAGTGCGGTGTGGGTGGAAGTGCTCATGAAAAACAAGAGCCGGAAAAACCGGCTCTTGTGATGGTATCGCTCTCAAGTAAAGCGTTGGTTAACACACGCAATTGCGGAATTTTACCTAGAACTTTGAAGCTCAGCGAGGCAAGTCACTGACACCCATCAGGAACTCGTCCACAGCGCGAGCGGCCTGACGGCCTTCGCGGATCGCCCAAACCACCAGCGACTGGCCACGGCGCATGTCACCAGCGGCAAACACTTTGTTCACGTTGGTGGCATAGCCGCCTGTGAAATCGGTGCTGGCTTTGGCGTTGCCACGGGCGTCTTTGTCGATACCGAAGGCGTCGAGCACGGTGGCGACCGGGTTGGTGAAGCCCATGGCCAGCAAAACCATGTCGGCTTTGTATTCCTTCTCGGAGCCAGGCACTTCGACCATCTTGCCTTCCTTGAACTCAACCTGCACCGTCTTCAGACCCGTGAGCTTGCCCTTTTCACCGATGAACTCTTTGGTCGAGATGGCGAACTCGCGTTGCAACAGGCCTTTTTCGGCGCTCTCGTCATGACTAGAGCTGGTGCGCAGCTTCATGGGCCAATAAGGC
>CAYRBW010000127.1:0-223 GCA_964422575.1 uncultured Limnohabitans sp. | reverse complement strand
AACTGGGTCACGCTGACAGCGCCGTGGCGGGTGCTGGTGCCCACGCAGTCGCTGCCGGTGTCGCCACCGCCAATCACGATGACGTTCTTGCCGTCAGCGCGCAATTGGCCTTTGAGCTTGTCGCCCGCATTGACCTTGTTTTGCTGGGGCAGGAATTCCATCGCGAAATGGATGCCGTCCAGCTCGCGACCAGGCACAGGCAGGTCACGAGATTGCTCAGAAC
>CAYRBW010000126.1:0-6997 GCA_964422575.1 uncultured Limnohabitans sp. | reverse complement strand
TCGCCAGCATGACGGCCAAGTCGGCCGCCGGTTCACTGATGCGCACACCGCCCACTGCGTTCACAAATACGTCTTGGTCCATGCAGGCCACGCCCGCATGGCGGTGGAGCACGGCCAGCAGCATGGCCAGGCGGTCACGGTCCAAGCCCACCGACAGGCGGCGCGGGCTGGGGCCACCGCTGTCCACCAGGGCTTGAATCTCGACCAGCAATGGGCGCGTGCCCTCCAGCGTGACCATTACGCAGCTGCCGGGTACGGGTTCGGCGTGTTGACTCAAAAAGATGGCGCTGGGGTTGTTCACGCCCTTTAGGCCTTTTTCGGTCATGGCAAAAACGCCTATTTCGTTTACCGCACCAAAGCGGTTTTTGATGGCGCGGATCAGGCGAAAGTTCGAATGCGTGTCGCCCTCAAAGTACAGCACCGTGTCCACCATGTGCTCCAGCACGCGGGGGCCTGCGAGTGCGCCTTCTTTGGTGACGTGGCCCACCAACACGATGGTGGTGCCGGTCGATTTGGCGGTGCGCGTCAGGTGCGCGGCGCATTCGCGAACTTGCGCCACCGAGCCGGGGGCACTGGTCAGTTGGTCGGAATAGACCGTTTGGATCGAGTCGATGATGGCGATGCCCGGTTGGCGCGCTTGCAGCGTGTGCAAAATTTTCTCAAGCTGAATCTCGGGCAGCACTGGTACCTGCGAGTCGAGCAGACCCAAACGGCGCGAGCGCATGGCCACTTGCGCGCCGCTTTCTTCACCCGTCACATACAGGGTGTTCATGCCGTTGCGCTGCAAGGCGTCCACCGCTTGCAGCAGCAAGGTGGATTTGCCGATGCCTGGGTCGCCGCCAATCAGCACTACACCGCCTTCCACCATGCCGCCGCCCAGCACCCGGTCGAGTTCGTCGATGCCGGTGGGGTGTCGCTCGAAGTCGGCCGCTTCAATCTTGGCCAAGGGCAGCACTTCAGAGGTGGGTGCCAGCGAAGCGTGAACCGAGCCAAAGCGGTTTTTGCCGCCCGCCGGCTCAGCGGATGTCTCAATCAGGGTGTTCCAGGCGTTGCAGCTAGGGCATTTGCCCATCCAGCGGGCGCTGGTGCCGCCGCATTCGGTGCAGGTGAATATCGATTTGTCTTTGGCCATAGGTGCAAGTGTGCCTCACGCAGAGGCTCAGGCAAGGAGCCAGGCATTCAGAAAATGGCGGGTGATGTCGGCTGCTGCAGCCGCTTGGCAGCCGCTGGTGTTTTGGCCTGCCCACAGCGGCGTGAAGTCGCTGCGGCCTTGGGCTTCGGCCGCTGCGCGCAGTGGGGCCATGTTGGTCGTGGCCAGCGGAAAGGCCGGGGCTTGTGGGTGCATGGCCCCCAACTCGCGCATGACGCGATTCACGATGCCCCTTGCCGGACGACCCGTGAACAGGTTGGTCAGCGCCGTGTGCTGCGCCGCACTGGACTGCAGGGCGGTGCGGTGCAGGGCACTGGTGGTGGCTTCGTGGCTGCACAGGTAAGCGGTGCCGATTTGCACAGCCGCTGCGCCCAACGCTTTGGCCGCAACCACGCCAGCCGGGGTGGCAATGCCACCTGCTGCAATCACGGGCAGATGGACGGCTTGCACGATTTTCGGCAGCAGGGCGAAGGTGCCGATTTGGGTGCTCAGGTCCTCGCTCAGAAACATGCCCCGGTGCCCACCGGCTTCCAAGCCCTGCGCAATGATGGCGTCTGCGCCATGGGCCTGCAGCCACAGTGCTTCGTCAACAGTGGTGGCCGATGACAGCACCCAACTGCCCCAGCTTTTGACGCGTGCGAGCAAGTCTGCCGCAGGCAGGCCGAAGTGAAAGCTCACCACGGCAGGGCGAAAGGCTTCCAGCACATCCGCCGTCGCGTGGTTGAAGGGCACGCGTGCTGTGCCACTGCTGACCGTGTTGGTGGCAAGCCCCATGGTTTGGTAATACGGTGCCAACGTGGCTTGCCAGTCAGCCTGAGCTTGCGCATCGGGTGTGGGCGGGGTGTGGCAAAAGAAGTTGACGTTGTAAGGGCGCTGGGTGGCTTGCTGCAGTGATTGCAGTTCGCTGTGCAGATCGGCAGGGTTCAACATGGCCGCTGGCAGTGAGCCCAGACCGCCGGCTTCACATACGGCGGTAGCCAAACGGTGGTTGTTGGCCCCGGCCATGGGGGCTTGCACGATGGGAGCCAGCAGATCGGGTGGCCGTGCTTTGGCGATCATGGTTCAGGGTGAAATGGATGGATTTTGGATGAGCTTGAGCAAGTCGGCCAACATCTTTTCTTTGGCCGAATGTTCGGATCTCGTTTATGCAAAAGTCACGTTGTCGGTGCCGTAGGTCAGCATTTTTCGATCGATGGCCTTGGTAAGCCAAGCGGGTCGGAAGGGTTTCATTGAGCGTGCTTGTGGGCTGTTTCGACAGCCTGCCATGTTCGCGGGTGCCACCGATGGCCTCTTTGTGCACCTCAATCGGCGTCTGTGGTGTGCCTGTGATTGGGCAGCAGTCTTTCCATTTCGTGTTTCAGTGTTTCCATTGAAATCGGTTTCGAAACGTAGCCGTTCATACCGCAGGCGATATAGCTTTCTCGGTCTCCTTTCAGAGCATTGGCGGTCACGGCAATGATGGGGGTCGGATTCGCTTGGTTGGCCGCTTCATGTTCGCGGATGAGTCGGGTCGCTTCGATGCCACCCATTTCGGGCATCTGGATGTCCATCAAGACCACATCGAAGGTATTTTTTGTGAAAGCTTCGACAGCCTCAAATCCATTGTTGGCCAGGGTCACGGCGTAACCCATGCGGTTGAGCAAGATGGTTTGCAGTGTTTGGTTGATGAGCGTGTCTTCAGCCAGCAAGGCTTTGTGCTGAGGTGGGGTCACAGGCACATCTGGTGGGCTTGCTGGGGGCTGCGCCGGTGCGCACTGTGCGAGTTGGCGGTTGAATACGTCAATCAACTCTTGCATATCGACAGGTTTGATCAGGAAGTCCTGGATGTTCATGGCCTGAAGCTCTTCTGAGCTGATCTGTTCGCTCAAGGCCCCCATCATGACGATGGTCAATTCACTGCTGTGGTGCATTTGGCGCAATTGCGTGGCCAGTGCATAGCCATCGATGTCGGGCATGCTGGTGTCAATCAGCGCGTAGTGTGCTTGCTTGAGTTGTGGGTGGTGCAGGGCCTGTGCGGCGCTGTCGCAGGCCAGCGTGTGCAAGCCTGTACTCGACAGCCGTTGCGTCAGGATGGCGCGGCTGCTGGTGTTGTCATCGACCACCAGCACGAGCTGCCCTGCCAGTTGCGGGTGAAGGCCTTTTTCCAGTGCGGTTTGCTGGTGCGCGCGCTGCAAGTGTGTGGTGAAGCTGAACGTGCTGCCCTGACCCAATTGGCTTTCGACACGGAGATCACCCCCCATCATGCGAATCAGACTTTGGCTGATCGCCAAGCCCAGGCCCGAGCCACCAAAACGGCGTGCGGTGCTGGAGTCGGCCTGGGTGAAGACGTCAAAGATCAGGCCTTGCTTGTCCTGTGGAATGCCGATGCCGGTATCCCTGATCTGCACGTTCAGCCAGATGTCTTGGTCCTTGGGCTGCGATGCCATGCAGCTCACAGTGAGCATGACTTCGCCTTGGGGCGTGAACTTGATGGCGTTGGCCAGCAAGTTGGTGATGACTTGTTGCAATCGGACAGGGTCACCGACCACCAAGTCGGGTACATCGGGTGCGACATCACAGACCAATTCAAGGCCTTTTTCCCATGCACGCAATGACAGGGCGCGTGTGGACTGCCTGATCAGACCGTGCAAGGCAAATTCGTGCGGATCGAGGTGGAATTTTTGCGCTTCGATTTTGGAAAAATCCAAAATGTCGTTGATGACGGCCACCAGCGATTTGGCCGATGCCAAGACCATGTCCAGGTAGCTGCGCTGCTCGGTGGTCGTGCGTGTTTGCAGACACAACTCGGTCATACCCAGGATGCCGTTCATGGGCGTTCGAATCTCGTGGCTCATGTTGGCCAGGAAATGGCTTTTGGATGCGTTGGCTGCTTGCGCAGCATCTCGGGCCAGGGCCAAGTCGCGTTCAGCACGAAAGCGCGCTTCCACGAATTCATTGAAGGCGTGGGCCACTGTCTGAATTTCTGGTCCGCCCAATTCGGTGATTGGTTCAGTTTTCCCCCCTTCTCGCATCCGGCGGGCCGTTTCGTGCATGGCTTGGGCCAGTTGTTCCAGTGGGTGGATGAGCTTGGACACAAAGCCCCACATCAAGGGCGTGAGGGTGAGCATCAGCAGCAAGGTGATGGTGACCATCTTGGTGTAAAGATCGGTCAGTTGTGCGAATGCCTCTGCCGACGGAATCACCGATCCGATGATCCAGCCCGTGGACTTGAGCCGCTTGAATGTGAAAAGGCCTTGGAGTCCCCATGAGGTAGTGCCTTCTTGAGTGCCTTCAAAGCCTTGAATGGCATTTTCGAAGGGGATATTCCCACTGTTTTCAGGAACCTTTTTCAGGATCAGGTTGGGGTCGGGGTCGGCAATGCGCACACGGTCCTGAGTGACCAGGTAGTAATAGCCGTGTGCGCCATTTTTCCGGGTGGCGATGGAGCCCAGCAAATTGGGTTTGTAGAGGTTGAGAACGCCACCCAGAATGCCAACCAGCTGTTGGTCTTTGTCGAAGATAGGCGCTGCCACCACCACAATCGGCTGTTGGGTTGCTCGGCCCAAGATGGGTTTCGAGATCACCGGCGCTTGGGTCTTGATCACGCCCTGAATGTAATCACGCGAAGACATGTCCAAGCTGCGTCTGCCGGGTTTGACCGGCCAGTCCACCAACAAGACCCCTTTGGCATCAAAAATGTAGAGATCGTCATAGACGGTGAGCAAAGCATGTTCGCGTTTCAGCAACAGCGCCAGCTTGTCCAGGTCATTTGGTGGCGCGGTGGGCAAATGTTTGGCGACTTCTGCCAGCATGTCCTTGCTGTCTTGCAGGCGCTCATCCAAGTTACTGGCAAAACTGGTCAGTTGGCGAAACTCATGGGTTTCAATGCGCTGAACGATGTCGCTGCGCAAGACGTAGAACTGCAGACCCAGTTGCACCAATAAAAGCAGCAGGCCCATGGCCATGACGCTCAAGGACAGTTGCAGTTTGATGCTGAGTTTTTTCATGAAAGATCAAAAAATGACCTCTGTTGAGAGTCAGGGACGGATGCGTTGCATCTGAGATTTTAACGGTTTTATCAATATTTGGTGACTTAAATATTCATGGAAATTCAGTATCGGTTAGATAGCATTTTCAATACCCAGGGGAAAACCCTTGTCGCTGAAAAGGAGAAATTAATTTAACATGTTAAATAAATGAGTACATCCACCCCCTTCGTTCACCGCAACCTGCCTCGTTTGTTGCTGCAAGCGCGTGAAGTCGTCATGGCCCACACCCGTCCGAGCTTGCGCGAGCATGGGCTGTCTGACCAGCAATGGCGCGTACTGCGCGTGCTGGGCGAGCATGCCTTTGAGCTTGGTGGCATAGAGACTGGCCGTGTGGCACGCGAGGCTTATTTGCTCGGCCCCAGCCTGACGGGTGTGCTCTCGCGCATGGAGCGCGATGGTCTCATCGCCCGTGAGCGCTGCCCGCAAGACGCCCGCCGCACGGTGGTACGCGCCACTGCTTTGGGGCTGGACAAGGTGCAGGCGCTGTCACAAACCATCGAGGCGCACTACCGGTGGATGGAGCAGCAGCTGGGCAAAGACAAGCTGAGCCAGCTGTACGCGCTGCTCGACGAAGTGATTGCACTCGAGACCCCTGACATTGAAACGCCAGAAGAGCTGGCCGAGGAAGAAGAACGATGAACTCCTGGAGTCCAAAGGGAACCGTGTACGGCACCTTGCTCAATTTTCGCCGCGAATGGGACCTGTGGGCCCCGCGCATGACACAAGACCCGCACAAAGCTCCTCCGCAAGCCCCTGTGCTTTACGTGAAAACGGCCAACACCTTTAGCCCCGACGGGCAGAACCTGTTGTTGCAAGATGGTGTGAGTGAAGTCGACATCGGTGCCACACTGGGATTGGTCATCGGTGCAGATGGGCAAGTGGGCGCTGCCGCATTGCTGTGCGACTGGTCGGTGCCGCATGCGAGCTACTACCGCCCGCCGGTCAAGTTCCGCTGCCGTGATGGCTTTCTGGCTTTGCCGCAGCAGCTCACACAGGGCGAAGTCGCCGACTGGGCCGCGTTGCAGATCGAGGTGCGCCGTAATGGTGAGTTGGTGCAAGCGATAGATTTGCGCGGGTTGATGCGCGACCTGCCCATGCTGCTGGCCGATGTCGGAGAATTCATGACGCTGCGAGCAGGCGACGTGTTGATGGTGGGCACCGATTGCCTGGCCGATGGCTCACGACCACGCGCCAAAGCGGGCGATCAGGTGGAGATTTCTGCATCTGGCTTCACGTCGGTGTCTGTGCAAGTGGGGGGTGCCGTATGAAGCACGCACGCATCGCCTGGTCGGGGGCCATTCAGCAAGCCGTTGAATCTGACGGCCAGTTGCTCATCACCCAGGGCCCACACAAGGGCCAGCGCGTCGGCTTTGAAGACGTCGTCTGGTTGCCGCCGCTCGCTCCCGTGCCGCAAGCGCGCACCGTGATCGCGCTGGGCCTGAACTACGCCGACCACGCCAAAGAGCTGGCCTTCAAAGCACCCGAAGAACCGCTGGCCTTCATGAAAGGCGAGGCCTCTCTGATTGGGCACAAGGCCTCGACCAAGCGTCCCGTTGAGGTGACCTATATGCACTACGAGTGCGAGCTGGCCGTAGTCATTGGCCGCACCGCACGCCATGTGAAGAAAGCAGATGCGTCTGGCTATATCGCGGGCTACACCGTGGCCAACGACTACGCCATCCGCGACTACCTGGAAAACTGGTATCGCCCCAACCTGCGCGTGAAAAACCGAGACACTTGCACGCCAATTGGCCCTTGGTTGGTCGATGCGGCAGACATTCCCAATCCGATGGCGCTGAAATTGCAGACGACGGTGAAC
>CAYRBW010000125.1:0-7031 GCA_964422575.1 uncultured Limnohabitans sp. | reverse complement strand
AGCAGCGCGTTGCCGCCGTAGCCCGAGCCGTAGGACCAGATCTCGCGGGTCTCGGGGAAGTGCACGATGTATTTGGTGGTCGGGTTGCAAGGCCAGCTGGTGCTGTCCTTTTGACCAGCGGCCAAAGGTGCGCCCACGGTGTGCATGCAGGGCACGAATTCGCCGTCGGTGCCCAGCACGTCGAACACGGCTTTGCCCATGCGGGTCATGATTTTCTGGTTGACGGCCACGTAGGCGCTGTCGGTCAGCTCGATGCCGATGTGGCTGATGTGTGAACCCAGCGGGCCCATGGAGAAAGGCACCACGTACATCGTGCGGCCAGCCATGCAACCGTCAAACAAGGGGTTCAGGGTGGCGCGCATTTGCGCAGGTTCCATCCAGTTGTTGGTCGGGCCGGCGTTTTCTTTTTGGGCCGAGCAGATGTAGGTGCGGTCTTCCACGCGGGCCACGTCCGACGGGTCAGAGCAAGCCAGGAACGAGTTGGGGCGCTTGGCGGGGTTGAGTTTTTTGAAAGTACCGGCGGCGACCAGCTCAGCGCACAGGCGGTCGTATTCTTCTTGGGAGCCATCACACCAGTCAATGTTGGCGGGCTTGCACAGGGCGGCCATTTCGGCCACCCAAGCAATCAGCTTGGCGTTTTTGACGTAGGCGGGCGTGTTGAGGTTCAGGCCCTGCATGGCGGGTGAGTTCATGGGAAAAGCTCCAAAATTTGAAAATCGTTTTTTCAAAGCCTCTGCACAGGGGTTTTGAAAAAACGGCTTGGGCACTGAGATACTGCCGGGGTACGGCGGTGCGCATCAGCTCACTGCCTGCTCACTTGGGGGCTCGATTTTAGGGAGGCTGAACTGTTTGTGGCTTTCAAACAGCCCCAAAACACCGGAAAAACTATGCAAAGGATGCATGACTTTATGCGCAAAGACCTTGTTCCGACCCCAAACCTGGCCCGTACCCTGCCGGGATGGCCGAGGCGTCGGTTTTTGCAAACGGTGATGGCGGTGGCCTGTGTGCCGCAAGCCCATGCCAGCCTCAAAACCTCGGCCAAAACTTTGAAGTTGGCTGCGGCCAGTGATTTGCGGGCGGCACTGCCTCACGTGTTGCAGCAATTCACGGCGCAAACAGGTGTGCTGGTGCAGGCCAGCTACGGCTCTTCTGGCAACTTTGCTCGCCAAATCCAGCAAGGCTTGCCGGTGGATGTGTTCATGTCGGCGGATCAAAATTGGGTGCAATTGCTGGCGCGTGCAGGTTTGACCCAAAGCGAAGCCTGGGTGTATGCCATGGGCCGTTTGGCTTGGATCAGCGCCAAGACTGTGGCATCGTCGCAAGGCCAATTGCCAACCCTGTTGCAGCAACTGCGGCAAGCCCAAGGCAAATTGGCCATTGCACACCCGGACCATGCGCCGTACGGCAGAGCGGCGGTGCAGGTTTTGCAAAAACTGGGCGAATGGGAGGCGATCAAACCGCATGTGGTTTATGGCGACAATGTGGCCCAAGCCATGCAATTTGCCAGCACTGGCGCTGCCTCTGCGGCCATCACGGCTTTGCCACTGGTGCGGGGAGCGAACAGCGGCTTTTCAGGCCATGTTTTGCCCATAAATCCCCAATGGCATGACCCCTTGACCCAACAGATGGTGCTCCTCAAAAACGCCCCCCCTGAAGCGCGATTGTTTCTTTCGCACATGCAAACCGATGCCGTGCGTCAGCATTTGCAAGCGCAAGGCTTTGGGATGCCCGAAAGCAAGGCGCGTGGATGAGCCCGCTCATGGATGGGGCCGCCCTGCACGTCTCGCTCACCTTGGCCGTCTTGACGACCTTGGTCTTGTTGCCTGTGGGGCTGGCCTTGGCGCGCTGGTTGGCGGTCACCCCTTGGGCCGGTCGTCCTGTCATCGAAGCCTTGTTGCTTTTGCCCTTGCTCTTGCCGCCCACCGTGATCGGTTTTTACTTTCTGATGGCCTTTGGCCAAGGCAGTTCATTGGGGGCGTGGTTGGCAGCATCGGGCATTCGGCTCGTGTTCACGCTGGAGGGTTTGCTGTTGGTGAGTGTGTTGGTTAACTTGCCCTTCATGGTGCAGCCAATTCAGCGGGCCTTTGCGGCCGTGCCGCACAGCCTGCGAGAAGCGGCCTGGGTTTCGGGCCTGTCCACCTGGAGAACCTTTTGGCGCATTGAATTGCCACTGGCCTGGCCCGGTTTGCTGGCGGGCATGGCGCTCACGGTGGCACACACGCTGGGCGAGTTTGGCGTGGTGTTGATGGTGGGTGGCAACATCGAAGGCGAAACCCGCACCCTGTCGGTATCGCTGTACGACAAGGTCCAGGGCATGGACTTGCAGTCGGCCCATGTGCTGGCCTTGGCGCTGGTCGGCGTGTCTTTGCTGGCCTTGACCTTGGTCTTGGCCTTTGACCGGGTGGGTCAGCGCGGTCGAGCCCTGCAGGAGCGTTGATGACCGGCTTGCACGTTCAACTCCATTCGAGCAGCCCAATCCGTTTGGCCGCGGAATTTGACTGCGGTGCTGGCGAGTTGGTGGCCTTGGTTGGGCCGTCTGGCAGTGGCAAGACCAGCATGCTGCGCGCCATAGCCGGTTTGTGGACACCTGCCGATGTGCAAGGCCACATCCGCGTGGGGGGCCAAGCCTGGTTGGACACGGCAGCGGGTGTACAACTGAGCGCCCAGGCGCGCCGGGCGGGCTTGGTGTTTCAGCATTACGCCTTGTTCCCGCACATGAGCGCGCTGGCCAATGTGGCCTTGGCTGCGGGGCCGAGCTGGTCGAGCGCCGATGTCCTGGCCTTGCTCCAGCGCATGGGACTGGATGCACTTACGCAGCGCAGGCCAGCGCAGCTTTCTGGCGGGCAGCAACAGCGCGTGGCCTTGGCGCGGGCTTTGGTGCGTGTGATGCCAACGCCACGACTGGCCAGCACGGGATCGTCCGTCCCGGATCCCATGCCAGGGGTGTTGTTGCTGGACGAGCCCTTTTCGGCGGTGGATGCGCCCACGCGACAAACGCTTTACCGTGAATTGGCCGCATGGCGTCAGCAGGTGGCTGCGCCCATGGTTTTGGTCACGCACGACTTGGCGGAGGCCCGTCGTTTGGCCGACCGAGTGGTGATCGTTGATGGGGGGCAGACCTTGCAGACAGGGCAACCTTCGCGCGTGTTTGCCAGCCCCCGCAACGCCCGCGTCGCGGAGTTGGTGGGCATTCAAAACCACTTTGAAGGTCATTTCTTCAAAGACCGACCCGGATGGGGGCGCTTGCATTGGGCGCAAGCGGGCGACGAGTTTCAAGCCATCGATTTGGCGGTGGTGGACAAAAACAAAATCGACAATGACACCCCGGTGACCTGGGTGCTCAATGGCGAACACGTGGATGTTCTGGCCGATGCCAGCACCCCGACCCAAGGGGATGCAGGCGCAACCCGAATGCGTTGTCGTTTGCTGGAGGTCTTGGCCCTGGGGGAGATAAGTTTGTGCACACTCGCGCCAGAGTCCTTGCCTGCTCAAACCATGACCTTGAACCTGACCACCCGATTGCTGGACCGCTTGGAGGTCAAAACCGGGGAATGGGTCCAGTTGCTGATCGCCCCCGAAGCGCTGCACATCATGCCTGTGCGTGAAACTGCCGCTTGAGCAGATGGGGTGGTCACCAAAAAACAAAACCCGCAAAGCTTGGGCTGTTGCGGGTTGCATGAAGTGCCGCCAAGGATGGCGAGCACTGGGGGCCTTAAAGCGTCAGGCCATGAACACGGCGATGAAGGCCAGCAAGAAGATCAGCAAGGCGCCAGCGGCTGGAATGATCACGGGAATGTGCTTGACCACGTTTTCAACGGGATCGTCAGATGCGTGTGAGTCGTTGTGAGCAGACATGAGGTACCTCAAAACAAGAATGCGCGTATTGTAGCCAAGCCGGACCCGGGCTTGTCTTACATCAAGGCATAGGTCGTGCTGGCCCGAAAAACACTTTGGCCATCGTTGGCCCCCGCCAGATCAATTTCGCCAAACGCCATGGCCTTGCCCGCCCGCAGCACCCGGGCGGTGATGAGGGCGTCTTGCCCTGACAGTGGTTTCATGAAAGTGCTCGACAGTTGCACCGTGCTGCAAGGCTGGAATGCGCCAAAGTGACGGATGAGCGCCAGCACCATCGCGGTGTCGGCAGCTGCCATCATGGCCTGACCGCACAGCATGCCGCCCACACGCGAGAGCTGATCGCTTTGTGGCAGGCGCAAGGTCACGCTGTGGTCGTCCAAGCGCTCGACTTGCAGGTTCAAGGTCTGCACCCAAGGGGCAAACAGGTCGGACAAAGCTTGGCGCAAGGTGTCGGAGGTCACTTCGGGGTGGTGGGGTGTCATGGCAAGCTGCTGAAAAAGAAGAAAGACGGGCCTGGCTTTCGTTCAAGGCGCAGGCGGATTTTTAGGGTTGCCCATCCACGCCGTCAAAGACGAACGCATGGCTTCTTCGACCGACATGTCCAGCACTTGCACCCAATCGCGGGGCACAAACACGGTGTAGCCGCCAATCATGTAGCCCATGGGCAGGTACACCGCCACGTGTTGCTGGGTTTGTGCATCCAGTGGCAAGTCGGCCAAGCTCTGGCGCGTGACCAAGCCGATGATGGACAAGTCGGTGTCGGGCTTCTTCAGCAGCACCACCTGTTGCGAGTCGCGCTCGTGGGGGGAGAAGTAATCGGCAAAGCTTTTTAAGGAAGAGTAAATGCTTTTGACCAAGGGCAAATTGGTGAAAGGTAACTCCACCCAGCCCAAAACCCGCTTCATGAAGGGCTGTGAGACCAAAAAGCCCAGCACCAAAATCAAGCAAGTTCCGAGCACAATGCCCAGGCCCGGCAGGTAAAAGTCCCCGGTGATCGGTCGCAGCACCCGCATCGCCGAGCCTTCGATCCAAGTGACAAACAGGTACAGCACGTAGACCGTGAGACCCACGGGCAAAAAGGTGATCAGCCCCCGAAAAAAATAAGCGTACAAGCGTTTCATGCAGGTGATTGTGACGGCTCACGAAAAAAATGGAATGACAAGGGATAGACGATGCCAAGGGGCTGCTGCATGATGGGCACCCTATGAGCACATTGATCCTTGTCTTGGGCGCCGGCATGGTGGGCACCTGCACCGCTTTGCATTTGCAGCAGCGCGGTTTTGACGTCGTGCTGGTGGACCGCCGTCCCCCGGGGCAAGAAACGTCTTTTGGCAATGCGGGCCTGATCCAGCGCGAAGCGGTGGAGCCCTATGCTTTTCCACGCGAGCCGGGTTTTTTGCTGAACGTGGCCTTGGGGCGCGGTGCCGAAGTGCATTGGCATGCGCGGGGTTTGTGGCCAATGGCGGGATCGCTGCTGCGCTACCTGCACCACTCACACCCGAAGCGTCATGCGGTGGCGACACAAGCCTACAGCCGCCTGATCGCCCACGCCACCGACGAGCACGACTTGCTGATCGCCGCTGTAGGTGCACAAGATTTGGTGGTGCGTGAAGGATTTCGTTTTGTGTTTCGCACACCCGAGGCTTTTGACGAGGCGGCGCAGCGGGCCGAAGATTTGCACCTGCGGTTTGGGGTGCGCTATCGGGCAGAAAACACCGCTGAGCTGGCGCAAGCCGAACCCGCATTACAAAAGTCTTTGGCGGGCGCAGTCCATTGGTTGCAGCCTTGGGCCGTGAACAACCCCGGCGAATTGGTGCAGCGTTATGCCAAGCTGTTTGTGGCGCGAGGTGGGCGTGTGCTCACGGGCGATGCGGCGAGCTTGCAGGCACAAGCCACAGGCTGGTCGGTGCAGACCACCGAAGGTTCGGTACAAGTGGCACAAGCGGTGCTGGCGCTGGGCCCTTGGGCCGACGGCTTGATCCGGACGTTGGGTTACCGCTTTCCCCTCTTCATCAAGCGTGGCTACCACCAGCAGTACACATCGCCTGCTCAAGTGCAGCAGCCCCTGCTCGATGCCGAACGGGGCTATGTGCTCGCCCCCATGCAACGTGGCCTGCGCCTGACTACGGGTGCCGAGTTCGCACCCATCGATGCCCCACCCACGCCCGTGCAACTGGCCAAGGCCGAAGTGCTGGCGCGTGAGTTGGTGGACTTGGGCGAAGCTCTGCCCGAGCCGCCCTGGTTGGGCGCACGCCCGTGCACCGCCGACATGCTGCCCGTGATGGGGCCTGCGCCGCATCACAAAGGCCTGTGGTTCAACTTTGGACATGCGCACCAAGGTTTCACTCTGGGGCCGGTGGCGGGGCGCTTGCTGGCGGAGATGGTTCACGGTGAGCCCACTTGCGTGGACCCGACGCCATATTGGCCCGCACGCTTTGCTTGAAGCCTGATCAGTCCATTCGGCTAGAAGGGCCGTTTAAACTGCCGTCTGATTCTGTTGACGGACTTTCCATGCTTTCCACCCAAGACAAAACTCGCATCGACGACACCCGCATTGCATCGGTGCGTCCGCTCATGACGCCCGCCCTGCTCGAAGAGCGCCTGCCCGCATTGCCTGCACACCTGGCCTTGGTGGAGCGTTCGCGGCAAGACATCTCGAACGTGTTGCAAGCCCAAGACGACCGTTTGGTGATCGTGGTCGGTCCGTGCTCGATCCATGACCACGAGCAGGCCATCGCTTACGCCAAGCTGCTCAAGGTGGAGGCCAACAAGCATGCCAAGAACCTGCAAATCGTGATGCGTGTCTATTTTGAAAAGCCCCGTACCACCGTGGGCTGGAAGGGCTACATCAACGACCCGCACCTGGACGACAGCTTTGCCATGAACCAGGGCTTGGAGATGGCGCGCAAGTTGTTGCTGGATATCCTTGATGTCGGCCTGCCGGTGGCCACCGAGTTTCTGGACTTGCTCAGCCCGCAGTACATCAGCGACCTGGTCACCTGGGGCGCGATCGGTGCGCGCACCACCGAAAGCCAAAGCCACCGCCAGCTGGCCAGCGGCTTGTCGTGCCCGGTGGGTTTCAAAAACGGCACTGATGGCGGCGTCAAAGTCGCGGCCGATGCGGTTGTGGCCTCCAAAGCACCACACGCCTTCATGGGCATGACCAAGATGGGGCA
>CAYRBW010000124.1:0-7055 GCA_964422575.1 uncultured Limnohabitans sp. | reverse complement strand
TCTTGGGCTTTTTTCGGGTCGTTCCAGACCGAGGGATCTTCGAGCGATGCGTTGACGGTTCTCAGCCGTTCAGATTTGGCATCGTAGTCAAAGATACCCCCGTAACTCGTGGGTACGAGCGGTCAGGTCTGTGAGGGATGCGCCGATTTGGTTGATGTGTTCTGCGTCCATGGGGAAAGTGTCCGGTTCGGTAAACCGGGCATTTTCTCATGAGTTGGCGTCGCGTACGTCCGTGTTAGGGCTTAAAACTGACGCCCGTAAGAGAACATGAGGGCGGCAGTGCCCAAAAATTTGATCTGCACCGAATCGTGTGGCGTCAGCTTGTAGCCCACTGCGGGGATGATGGCCGGATTGAAACCCTTGTAATTGAGGGGCACTTTGTTTTCGTAGGGTGCCACATAGCCATACATCAGACCGCCCGTGACTTTGGCGAACAGTTGTGGGACACCCAGCAGCTTGTTGTATTGCTGACCGGCATACACGTACACCGAAGGCTGGCCAAAGGAGTTGCTGAAAAAGCTGATGCCACACAAACGGTCACCTGCAACCTGTTCGTCAATCGCCACCAACACCACATTTTTGTGCTCAGGGTTTTGGCTCCAATGGAGGGTGAAAGGTGAAAAAGTCAACTCACCCCGGTGCGCGGGCTCTGGCGCGCCTTTGACGGCCAGAAAATCTGGGCAAAAACGGTTGGTGGTGTCGGCGTGTGCCAAGGAGAACAAGGCTGACAGAGTCACGGCCCCAAAAACGCGCAAAGTTGTGACGGGATGCATGCGAACGGTGATCAATATTAAAACGGTGTGATTCTAGGGCTTCTTACTGAGTGAACTTCTCAATCATTGCCGCCAGCGTTTGGGGTTGGTCGTGGTGCAGCATGTGGCCCGCGTCTTGAATGGTCTCTTTTTGCAGCATCGCAACGGCTTTCAAGCGCTCATGAAATTCGGCCAGTGTGTATTTGCCTTTCCACCACACGCCAAGAGAGTCCTCAGCGGCTTCCACTGCGAGCACAGGCACTGCGATGCGGCGGTACATCTCCAAGGCTTCTTCGAGATGAAAGAGGTAAGGGTTGATGACCTTGTGCGCTGCATCGCCCAGAATGCGCCACTGCCCATCGCTGCCAGCTTGGGCCCAATGCTGTGCCAGCCAAGCGGCTTTGTCGGGCCCCAGGCGCTGGTTGGTTTTCATCAGCCGCGAGGCAACACCAGCCGCATCCGCATAAGGTTTCAAGTCCTTGCTGCCATCACGCTGGGCTTTGAGTTCGTCCAGCCACTGCGCCATGCGCCCGGGTGCTTGTGCGGGGAGGGTGGCAGGCATGCCAAAACCCTCCAAATTGACCAACCGGCGAATGCGTTCGGGCCGCGTGCCCGCATACATCATGACCACGTTACCCCCCATGCTGTGGCCCACCAAGTCAATGGTTTGGCCGGGGTAGAGGGTGTCGAGCAAGGCGTCCAGGTCGGCCAGGTAGTCGGGGAACCAATAACTGTCGGTGGGCGCAGACTCGGTCAGGCCGTAGCCACGCCAGTCCATGGCAATGATGGGGCGCTGCTGCGTATAGGCTTGGCTAAAGGCATCCACCATGAATTGCCAGGAGGCGGCCACATCCATCCAGCCATGCGCCAGCACCAGGGGGATGGCCCCCGGTGTGGTCTTGCCCCATTGGCGAACGTGGTAACGGCAGCCGCGCAGCGGCACCCAGTAGCTTTGTGATTCGCGTTGAGCTTGGTACATACTTCCGATCATAAGGAGACAAACGATGAGTGTCAGTCGCAATCAAGACCGCACAAGCCACGCCAGCGCGGACCGTTACTTGGCTATTCACCAGGGCTTTGGTTGGAAAGTGCCCAAGCGCTTCAACATGGCCCAAGCTTGTTGTGGGCAATGGGCGGCGCAAGCATCAACCGCCAAACGTCAGGCCGTGCGTGAGCATGTGGTCGGGCAGAGCTTGGGGCGCAGCTGGACTTTTGGGCAACTGCAGCAAGACGCCAACCGCCTGAGCCGGGTGCTGCGCTCTCAAGGGGTGCAGCGTGGTGACCGCGTGGCCATCGTCATGCCCCAGCGCTATGAGACCGCAGTGGCCTATATGGCGGTGCTGCAAATGGGCGCGGTGGCCATGCCGCTGTCCATGCTGTTTGGCCCCGAGGCCTTGTCGTTTCGCATCAACGACAGCCACGCCCGTGTGGCGGTGTGCGACGAATCCACCGTGCAGGCCTTGTTGCGGGCCCGTGCCGATTGCCCCGGTTTGCAAACCCTCATGGGTGTGGGCGAGGCGGCCGACCTGACTGACCTGAACTGCGAACGCGCTTGCGCTGCAAGCATACCCACCTTCAAACCTGTGGCCACTTGGGCCGACGATCCTGCGGTTTTGATTTACACCAGCGGCACCACAGGCAACCCCAAGGGCGCTTTGATCCCGCACCGGGCCCTGATCGGCAACCTCACAGGTTTTGTGTGCAGTCAAAACTGGTTTGGCTTTGATCCAATGGATGCCAGTCAACCATCCCAAGCGGTATTCTGGTCGCCTGCCGACTGGGCCTGGACCGGTGGTTTGATGGACGCCTTGCTGCCCAGTTTGTACTTTGGCAGGCCGATTGTGGCTTTTAATGGACGCTTTTCGCCCGAGGTCGCATTTGAGATTTTGCAAACCCATGCGGTCACTCACACTTTCTTGTTTCCCACTGCGCTCAAAGCCATGATGAAGGCGGTACCCGAAGTGAAGGGCCGCTACCGTCTCAAATTGCAAGCCATGATGAGTGCGGGTGAGGCAGTGGGTGATGCTGTTTTTGCCTATGTCAAGCAACAAATGGGCGTGACCTTGAACGAGATGTTTGGTCAGACCGAGATCAATTACGTGGTGGGCAACTGCGCGCGCCTGTGGCCAGCCAAGCCCGGCAGCATGGGCAAGGGCTATCCCGGCCATCAGGTCGCGGTCATTGATGATGCAGGGCGCTTGTGCCCTGCTGGTACGCCTGGCGAAGTGGCGGTGAACCGATTCGATGTGCACGGCCACCCCGACCCGGTGTTATTTTTGGGCTACTGGAACAACGACAGAGCCACCCAAGCCAAATACACTGGCAATTGGTGCCGCACGGGCGACATGGCCTTCTGCGACGAGGACGGCTACCTTTGGTACCAAGGCCGCGCCGACGACATGTTCAAGGCGGCGGGCTACCGCATCGGACCCGGCGAGATTGAGAACTGCTTGGTCAAGCACCCGGCCGTGGCCAACGCCGCCGTGGTGCCTAAGCCAGACCCAGAACGGGGGGCGCTGGTCAAAGCCTATGTGGTCATGTCGACCGATTGGCAAAGCCGCAGACCCAAAGGGCAAGGGCAGATTGCTTTTGACGATGAAGTGCGCCGAGAACTGCAAGCCCATGTGCGTGGTTTGCTGGCCCCTTACGAATACCCCAAAGAGATCGAATTCATTGACCAACTTCCGATGACCACCACCGGCAAGGTGCAGCGCCGCGTCTTGCGTTTGCAGGAAGAGGCCCGATCACAGGCGACAGGCCAGTCTGTGGTCGCATGACAAAATCAACGCCAATTGATTTTCCAACACAGGACACCTTCATGAAACTCGTTCAACTCGGTCAGTCCGATTTGCAAGTGACGCCCATCTGCCTTGGCACCATGACTTTTGGTGAGCAAGTGAATGAGGCGGACTCCCACGCCATTTTGGACCACTCGCTTGAGGCTGGGGTCAACTTCATTGACACCGCCGAGATGTATGCTGTACCTGCCACCGCAGCCACCTGTGGTTTCACCGAAACTTACATCGGTAACTGGTTGGCCAAAAATCCCGGTGCCCGCCAGAAACTGGTGCTGGCCACCAAAGTCGCAGGCCCCTCGCGTGGCATGCCCTGGATCCGTGAAGGCACTGGCATGACCGGGCAGGACATCTTGAATTCTTGCGATGCCAGTTTGCGCCGTTTGCAGACCGATGTGATTGACCTGTACCAAATTCATTGGCCCGAGCGCCATGTGCCGGTGTTTGGCATGACTTATTTCGATCCGAGCAAAGACAAGCAGTTGACCTCGATTCATGAGCAACTCGAAGCCCTGTCCAAATTGGTCAAGGTGGGCAAGGTGCGCTATGTCGGGCTGTCGAATGAAACGCCCTATGGCGTGCACGAGTTTGTTCGTTTGGCCGAGCAGCATGGTTTGCCGCGTGTGGCCACGATTCAAAATCCGTATTGCTTGGTGAACCGCACCTACGACAACGCGCTGGACGAAACCTGCCACCGTTTGAACGTATCCATGCTGGCGTATTCGCCGCTGGGTTTTGGCCTGTTGACGGGTAAATACGACAACATCGACCTGACCGGCCCGCTGGTGCCCGATGGTGGCCGCATTGCCCGCTACGACTCGATGCGAAAACAGCGCTGGGGTCGCTCCGAGGCGTTGGTGGCCGCACGTCGCTACAACCAACTGGCGCGTGACAATGGCATGACGCCTACTCAAATGGCGTTGGCGTTTTGCTACCACCGTTGGAGCGTGGCCAGCACCATCATTGGCGTGACCTCGGTGGCCCAGCTCAATGAAGACCTGGCGGCGTGGTCGACCGAGTTGTCGCCCGAGGTGCTCAAGGCGATTGATGCTATTCGCTGGGAAATGCGCGACCCAGCACTTTGATTCGGGTCGATGGTCAAAAAAAACAAAGTCAGTGAAACCCCCGCCACGGCGCTGCTGCGTCAGCACGGGGTGAGCTTCACTGAGCACCCCTACGAATACCTGGAGCACGGGGGTGCCCAGCACAGCGCCCAAGTGCTGGACATGGATCCGTTTGCAGTGGTCAAGACCTTGATCATGCAAGACCAGGACGCCAAGCCGTTGGTGGTGATGATGCACGGTAACTGCAAGGTGTCCACCAAAAATTTGGCGCGTCAAATCGGTCTGAAGTCGGTGGAGCCTTGTACCCCCGAGGTGGCCAATCGCCACAGTGGTTATCTGGTGGGGGGCACCTCGCCCTTTGCCACGCGACGCGCCATGCCGGTGTTCATCGAGCAAACTATCCTCGACTTGAAGCGCATTTGCATCAACGGTGGCCGGCGTGGTTATTTGGTGGGTATTGACCCGCAGGTGTGTGTGCAGCTGCTGGACGCCAAGCCGGTGAACTGCGCACTGGCAGAATGATGCCGGTATAAGAACAAGGGAGCTTTCGATGGATATGTTGATTCCGGTGGCCGTGGTGCTGGCCAGTTACTTGCTGGGCTCGTTCAGTTTTGCCGTTATCGTCAGCCGCTTGATGGGTTTGAGCGATCCACGCAGCTATGGCAGCAAAAACCCCGGAGCGACGAATGTGCTGCGCTCGGGTAGCAAAAAGGCGGCCATTTTGACTTTGCTGTTGGACGCTGCCAAAGGTTGGTTGCCTGTGTCGCTGGTGTTGACGCTGGGGTCGGATTTTGGTCTCGGGACCGGGGTTGCGGCCAGTGCGGGTTTGGCGGCATTTTTGGGGCATTTGTACCCTGTGTTTTTCGGATTTGTGGGCGGCAAAGGGGTGGCCACAGCGGTGGGTGTGGTGGTCGGTGTCAATGGTCCCTTGGCTTTGGCGACGGTTTTGACATTCGCCATCGTGGTCTATTTCAGCCGTTATGTGTCGCTAGCCTCGATGGTTGCCGCCGTGTTTGCGCCCGTTTTTTATTTGTTCGGTGACGGTGTGACATGGGATGCGAATGGGACGGAGGTCTCCTGTCTGGCCGTGATGGCGTTGCTGTTGGTCTGGCGTCACCGCGAAAACATCAACCGCCTGCTGGCCGGCACCGAATCCAAATTGGGAAAGAAAAAAGAATGAGTCAGGACATTCAACGTCTGCATGTAGCCGCCCGCTACAGCGAGGCTGCCATTTTTAATGGTGTGGTGTATTTGGCTGGCATGGTGCCCGAATGCGAGGCCACCGATATTCGCAGTCAGACAGCCGATGTGTTGCGCCAGATCGAGCAGCGCTTGCTGGAGGCGGGCAGTGAGAAAACCCGCATTCTGCGTACTCAGATTTACCTGAAAAACATCAACGACATCGCCGCCATGAACGAGGTGTGGGACGCATGGGTGGTGACAGGTAGCGCACCACCACGCGCCACAGTGCAAGCGCCTTTGGCCAATTCAGCTTATTTGATTGAGGTGGTGGTCACGGCAGCGGTCAAACCGTGAGACCTGTCGAAAAGCGGTAAGACCACAAAAACGGGCATCCTTGGATGCCCATTTTCATTTCGCTCTGGCCCTGTAGGCCAGACCGGGTGCATCACATGCGCTCAAAAATCGCCGCAATGCCCTGGCCGCCGCCGATGCACATGGTTACCAGCGCATAGCGGCCATTCACGCGTTGCAGCTCATACAGGGCTTTCACGGTGATCAATGCGCCAGTCGCGCCAATGGGGTGACCCAGCGAAATGCCCGAGCCGTTGGGGTTGACTTTGGCCGGATCCAGACCCAACTCGCGGGTCACGGCGCAGGCCTGGGCGGCAAAGGCTTCGTTGGCTTCGATCACGTCCAGGTCATTGACTGTCAGGCCGGTTTTTTTGAGCACGGCGTGCGTGGCCGATATTGGACCCACGCCCATGATCTTGGGGTCTAGGCCGGTGTGGGCATAACCAACCAGGCGAGCCAGTGGCTTGGCACCACGGGCTTTGGCCACACCGGCTTCCATCAGGATCACGGCGGCTGCCGCGTCGTTGATGCCAGAGGCGTTGCCAGCGGTCACGGTGCCGTTTTCTTTCACGAACACGGGCTTGAGTTTGGCCATGTCTTCGAGTTTGCAGCCGGGGCGGAAGTGCTCGTCGGTGGCGTAGGCTACTTCGCCTTTTTTGCTTTTGAGCATGACCGGCATGATCTGGTCTTTGAAGTAGCCCGCTGCGGTGGCGCGTTCAGCGCGGTTGTGGCTTTCAACCGCCAGTGCGTCTTGCATTTCGCGGGTGATGCCGTATTTGGCGGCCACGTTTTCAGCCGTCACGCCCATGTGGATGGTGTGGAAGGGATCGTGCAGTGCGCCGACCACCATTTCGACCATCTTGGTGTCACCCATGCGGGCACCCCAGCGGGCAGACAGCGAGGCATAGGGG
>CAYRBW010000123.1:0-7112 GCA_964422575.1 uncultured Limnohabitans sp. | reverse complement strand
GAACACTTCTGAGCCGATCACCAGCGCGCGCTTGGCCGAGCCGGACTGGATCATCGAATCGGCAATCGACAACGCATAAATGAAACCACTGCACACGGCCTGCACGTCAAACGCCGGGCAGCCTGCGGTGCCCAGTTTGTGCTGCACCATGGTCGCCACCGAGGGGAACACCATGTCAGGCGTGGATGTGCCCACAACGATCAGGTCGATGTCTCTCGCAGCCAAACCGGCCGCATCCAATGCTTTGCGTGCAGCTTCTGTTGCCAGATCGCTGCAGCCTTGGTCATCGGCAGCGAAATGGCGTGCGCGAATGCCTGTGCGCTCGATAATCCAGTCATCCGAAGTCTCGACACCCTGCTGCGCCAATTCAGCAGCCAGATCGGCGTTGCTCAGGCGTCTTTCAGGCAAGTAACTGCCGGTGCCAATGATGCGTGAATAAATTCTCATACAGATGTGACCGCTGGTTCTGCCCGCTCGGCCTGCACACCCATCAACAAGGGCGCGGCATGCGCGATGCGTTCACGAACGCGATCCAGCAATTGGTTTCGGCCTGCATCATAAGCCCGGTTCAGGGCCGTCTCAAAAGCAATCTCGTCGGCCGAGCCGTGGCTCTTGAAGACCAAACCACGCAAACCCAAGAGAGCCGCACCGTTGTAACGACGGTGATCCACACGATTTTTAAATGCAAATAGCACCGGATAAGCCAAAAGCGCAGCAAATTTTGTGAAAATGTTGCGGGAAAACTCGGTTTTCAGAAAACCTCCGATCATGGTCGCCAGGCCTTCACTGGCCTTCAAGGCGACATTCCCGACAAAGCCGTCACAGACCACGATGTCGACTGTACCCTTGAAAATGTCATTGCCTTCGACATTGCCATGGAAATTCAAATCGCCAGAACTGGCCGCAGATCGCAGCAGTTCGCCCGATTTTTTGATGATTTCATTGCCTTTGATGGCTTCTTCGCCAATGTTGAGCAAGCCAACCGTGGGGTTGGGTTTGTTTTGCAACACCGATACCAGTGCCGAGCCCATGACTGCAAATTGCAGCAAATGCTCTGGCGTGCAATCAACATTGGCTCCCAGATCCAGCATGGTGGTGCCGCCGCCTTTGAAATTGGGCATTTGCCCCGCAATGGCCGGGCGGTCAATGCCGTCCATGGTTTTGAGAACGTAGCGTGCAATCGCCATCAAGGCGCCCGTGTTACCCGCCGAAACGGCAGCGGCTGCCTTGCCATCGCGCACCTGCTCAATCGCCACGCGCATGGACGAGTCTTTTTTCTTGCGCAAGGCCACTTCAAGCGGGTCGTCCATTTCGACCACTTCGGAGGCCGCCACCACTTCGGCCCGGGGATCGGCAAAACCAGCCAAGGCCTCGGCTCGACCCACCAACAAAAGCCGGGCATCAGGGTGCGTTGACAAAAAACGGCGGCAAGCCGCCAGCGTGACGCGGGGACCGTGGTCGCCGCCCATGCAATCGACAGCCAGGGTGATCGGGGTGGGCGAAGTCATGAAATCCTTGGGCTCAAAACCGGGCAATACAAAGCGAAAGCCACAAAAACAAAAGCCCGAAGCTACTTCAAAAGTAGCGCCGGGCCTCTTGAGGCTTGAGGGCTGACGCCGATCAGGCTTCGGATTTGTTTTTCAGGACTTGGCGACCACGGTAGAAACCGTTGGGGCTGATGTGGTGACGCAGGTGTGTTTCGCCAGTGGTTGGCTCGACAGCGATGCCCGGCACATTCAGGGCATTGTGCGAACGGTGCATACCGCGCTTGGAAGGCGACTTTTTGTTTTGCTGAACAGCCATGATGGCTCCTTGGAAGCTTGGAGGCCGCGCAAATGAAGACGCAGCGTCTGGTTAATGAGAATGTCACCCGACAAACCGGGCGAAGCCATCGATTATAGCCTAAGCAGATCCCCATTGGAAGGGGCTGAATCCCGTCTTATTTGCTGAGGTCTTTTTTGAGCCCCAGCAAAACACCAAACGGGTTGGGTCGTTCAGTCGCCACCTCAAACTCGGGGTCAGCCACCGACATGGGTACAGTTTCAGGGCAAACCGCATGCAACGGGACCAAGGGCAAAGACAAAATCAACTCGTCCTCGACCAACGCCAAGGCGTCAAAATCACGGCTGATCACCAAAATATCTTCTTCTGCCTCATCGTCAAGTGCCGCTGCTGTGGCCTCGTCGGCCACAAAACGGAATGAGCGTTCGGCCTCCACGTTTTTTAACACGACCGTCAAACAACGCTGACACTGCATGGGCAAAGCGACCGAAGCCTTCAAATCCAACCAAATTTGATCGACACCGCCCGATTGCGGCACCAAACGGCCTTGCAACGCCCACACGACTGGGCCTGCGGGCAAAACGCTGCCCCATTGTTCTTCTGCCAAGCGCGCCCAATCGGCCAGAAGGCCCTCGCCCTTCAGGCTGATGGCATCACGTGCGGAAGACACCACATCCAGGTGTTGGGGGTCCAATTTTTTTTCCATGGCTGCAGTGTAAGAGAATCACCCATCCGAATTTCACCTTGGGTTTGCGTTTTGACATCGACTTCCCCCCCCATCACCCCTGCCACCCCATTCAACCGCGAGGTAGTACTGGGCTCAACCTCACGTTACCGCCACGAGTTGCTTACGCGTCTGCGCATCCCGTTCAGCGTGGCAGCACCCGATGTGGATGAAACGCCTGCCCCTGGCGAGTCTCCGCGTGAACTCGCTCTGCGCCTGGCATTGGCCAAAGCCCGGGCCGTGGCGGCCCGGCACCCCGAGGCGGTGGTCATCGGCTCGGACCAAGTCGCCGATCTGGCAGGCCAACCCTTGGGCAAACCCGGCGAACACGACCGCGCTGTGCAGCAACTGCGCCAAATGCGGGGGAAAACCGTGATTTTTCAGACTGCACTGGCTGTGGTTTGCCTGGCCACGGGCTTTGAACAAGTCGATCTGGCCGAAGTGAAAGTGGTGTTTCGGGATCTGAGCGACGAGGAAATTGAAAACTATCTGCAAGCTGAAAAACCCTACGACTGCGCCGGCAGTGCCAAAAGTGAGGGCTTGGGCATCGCGCTGTTGGAATCCATCGACAACGACGATCCGACCGCCTTGGTTGGCCTGCCCCTCATCCGCACAGCCCGCCTGTTGCGCCGAGCTGGAGTGAAACTGCTGTGACTCTCGCACAACATTCCAACAACCCTCGCGGCCGCCTGTTTTTGGTGCCCACACCGCTGGACTTTGGCTGCAGCGAACAAGCCCCCATCACCCATGTGCTGCCAGAAGCTACTTTGGCCACGGCCGCAACCATCCGTCATTGGGTTTGCGAGAACGCCAAAACCACCCGCGCTTTTCTCAAACGCGTGAGCGAAACCCACCCGCTGATCGCGCCCTTGGCAGAACAAACCATCACCGAACTGCCGCGCCATGTGCACAAAAAAGGCGACCACCAGTCTAGCTTTGACGGTAAACCCTTATTGGCAGCTGCTGTACAAGGCAACGATGTGGGATTGATCAGTGAAGCCGGCATGCCTGCCGTGGCCGACCCCGGCAGCTCGGTGGTGCGTGCCGCCCACGATCTGGGCTTGACCGTGGTCCCGCTGGTCGGACCGGTGTCTTTGTTGCTGGCTCTGGCCGCCAGTGGCCTCAATGGCCAGAACTTCGCGTTTGTGGGCTACTTGCCGCAAGACGCGGGCGAACGTGCTGCACGCCTGAAACAACTGGAATCACTGGCGCTCAAAACCGGCCAGACCCAGCTGTGGATCGAAACCCCCTACCGCAACGCGGCCATGCTCATCGGGCTGTTGCAAAGCCTTCAAGCCAACACACGCCTGGTGATTGCCAGTGGGCTGACGCTGCCGTCTGCCCAGATTCAAAGCCACACAGTGTTGCAGTGGAAAAAGGGCCAGAAAGGCCCGGATGGACACACACCAGCGGTCTACGCCATTGGCCCCTGAAAAGCCAAGGGCCCCGAGGGGCCCCTTAGAGTCGACACCGAAATCTCTCAGCGCAGGCTGGCACCCATGCGCAAAGCGTGCACCGCCCCCTCGCCCACTGCCGCACCAAAGCGCTTGGCCAAACGCTCGGCCACATTTTCTTGCTGGGTGTAGTCGATCACATCGGGGGCCTTGACCACGTCACGGGCCACGCCGTCCAGACTGCCCAAGGCGTCGGCCAGCCCCATGTCGACCGCCTGCTGACCACTCCAAAACAACCCACTGAACATTTCGGGGGTTTCTTTCAAGCGGTCACCACGTCCTTTTTTCACCACTTCGATGAACTGGCCATGGATCTGGTCCAGCATGGCTTGAGCGTGTTTACGCTGCGCCTCAGTCTGGGGGCTGAAGGGGTCCAAAAAGCCCTTGTTGGCACCCGCCGTCATCAGGCGCCGCTCAATGCCCAACTTGTCCATCAGGCCGGTAAAACCAAAGCCATCCATCAGCACACCAATGCTGCCCACGATGCTGGCCTTGTCCACGTAAATTTTGTCAGCGGCTGCCGCAATGTAATAAGCCGCCGAAGCACACGACTCTTCCACCACCACATAAATCGGCTTGTTGTGCAGTGCCTTCAAACGGCGAATCTCATCGTTGATGAGGCCCGCCTGCACTGGGCTACCGCCGGGTGAGTTGATCAGCAGCACCAAGGCCTGCGAACCAGAATCCTCCAGCGCACTGCGCATGGCCGACATGACATTTTCAGCACTGCCCTCCCCCTCTGAGCCAATCTCACCTCGGATCGACACCATGGCCGTGTGCGGCAAACTGGGGTTGGTGGCGGGCGTTTTGAGACTGAAAATCTGCCACAGCAACACCGACAGAAAAACCAGCCAAGCCACCCGCAAACCGTTCTTCCAGCGGCGGGTCGTTTGCTGTTCACGCAGTGCTGCAAATGCCAGTTGCTCCAAGGCCTGACGCTCCCAGCCCGGTTGCGTGGACGCAGCAGATGGGGATGAGGCTTGGACGGACGCGTTGTCCTGTGGGTCTTGCATGGTCAAAATTCAAGGGGTTTCAAGTTGTACGCAGTATGCCAGTGAACCACACCGTCCCGCTCTGAAAGGTCTATTTTCACTAAGCCACCACGGCAAGGGCCACCCGAACAAGCGCCGGTGTCTGGTTGGTAAGTGGCACCGTGCGTTGCACACATCAACCAACGACCGGTGTTGTCAAAAAAACGGTCGGGCTGGTAATCCATTTCCATCGCCACGTGGGTGCAACGGTTCAGGTAAGCATGCACTTGGCCTTCGTAGCGTATGGCAAAGGCCCGACAGGTCTGCCCTGCGTACACGATGTCAAAGGGCACAGCACGCCCACCGCTGACCAAATCAGCACTGTTGCAAAAAGGGATCATGGGCTCCATGCGAATTCCTTGTCAGGCGTTGTGCAGCAGCCAGTCGTGCAAATCACGCACGCTGTGCGCCACGTGGCGCGGTCTCAAGGCATGAAAGGCTTCAGGCTCGTGCGCACCGTAGCTCACCCCCACACTGGCGCAACCGGCATTCAACGCCATCTGCAAGTCATGTGTGGTGTCCCCAATCATGAGCGTGCGCTCAGGCTCCACGCCAAATTCCCGCATCAGCTCGTGCAGCATCAAAGGGCTGGGCTTTCCAGCGGTCTCATCGGCGGTGCGCGAACCGTCAAAGCGGTGACGCAACTCCGCTGCCTGCAAGGCCTCATTCAGGCCCTGGCGACTTTTACCTGTGGCGACTGTGAGCCAATGGTGCCTGGCTTTCAAATCATCCAGCAAAGACAGCACGCCCTCGAACAGGCTGATGTCGTTTTGGTGTTGCAGGTAATGGTGACGGTAGCGCTCACCCAAAGCCGGGTATTTGTCTTTAGGCACATCCGGTGCGGCATGGGCCAAAGCGGGTATGAGCGCCATGCCAATCACATAAGAGGCGGCTTCGCGGGTAGGCTCTTGACCACCTACATCGACCACCGCCCTCTGAATGCAGCGGGTGATGATGGCGGTGGAGTCGAACAAGGTGCCATCCCAATCAAAAGCGATCAGGTCAAATTGGCGGGGTCTTGAGTTGAGCATGGTCTACGTAGGCTTTCAATTCTGGGGGTAAATCGGCTTGCAGGGCCACACGCTCGGCTGTTACCGGATGGTTGAACTGCAAGCGCCAGGCATGCAAAAACATGCGCTTCAGACCCCGTTTTGAGCCTGGCTTTTGCAACTCACGGTTCCATTCGAAATCACCATATTTGTCGTCACCGGCAATCGGATGACCTTGCGAAGACAAATGCACCCGGATTTGGTGTGTGCGGCCGGTCTTGATGGTCACCTCCAGCAAAGTAGCACCTTGCAGACGCTGAGAAATCTTCACCAAAGTGATGGACCGCATCCCATCGGGGTCTTCGGGCGTGGTCACTTTGACGCGACGCTCACCCTCCATCCCATCTTTGCCTGGCAATACGAATTTATGCAGAGGCTGATCAATCACCTTCAATTTGGCTGGCCAATCGCCTTTGACCAACGCCAAATAGGTCTTACCGGTCTCCCGCTCACGGAACTGGTCTTGTAGATGCTTCAAGGCGCTGCGCTTTTTGGCCACCAGCAAAATGCCGCTGGTGTCGCGGTCCAGCCGGTGCACCAACTCCAACAGCTTGGCTTGCGGGCGGGCCTGGCGCAATTGCTCAATCACGCCAAAACTCACACCGGATCCCCCATGCACCGCTACGCCCGACGGTTTGTTGATCGCCATCAAGCTGTCATCTTCCAGCAAGAGCGGAAATTCGCGGCTGGGGGCGGGGTGCGCGGCCTTTTCGGCGACTTTGTCGGACACCCGAACGGGTGGCAGACGCACTTCGTCACCCAACGTCACCCGGGTTTCGGCCGAGGCACGGCCTTTGTTGATGCGCACTTCACCGCTGCGGATGATGCGGTAAACATGGGTTTTGGGCACCCCTTTGAGGTGGCGCATCAAAAAGTTATCCAAACGCTGGCCAGCCGACTCTTCGTCCACCAACAACCATTTGACGGCGAGTGTCGCGGCAGCAGACTTGGCCCCTATAATGTGATTCACTGGCAATTGGCTGTAAGTGGTTGATTCAAATGAAAATGAATTCCTGTAATGCTGGAGTTTAGTCCACCACCACCGCGCCAAACCAGATGGTCGATGCCACCC
>CAYRBW010000122.1:0-7167 GCA_964422575.1 uncultured Limnohabitans sp. | reverse complement strand
TCAACGTGGCCTCCATCCACGGGCTGGTTGGTTCGGCCGAAAAATCGGCTTATGTGGCCGCCAAACACGGTGTGGTCGGCTTGACCAAAGTCACCGCACTGGAAAACGCCACCACGGGTGTAACCTGCAACGCGATTTGCCCCGGCTGGGTGCTGACCCCGCTCGTGCAAAAACAGGTGGATGCCAAAGCCGCTGCCATGGGCTTGTCCAACGAGCAGGCCCAAAAAGTCCTGCTTCAGGAAAAAGAGCCCTCCATGCAATTCACCACACCCGAAGAATTGGGCGATCTGGCCGTGTTCTTCTGCTCCCCTGCAGGCAACAACGTGCGCGGTGTGGCCTGGAACATGGACGGCGGCTGGACCGCCCAGTAAGACCATGAGCACATCATCCCGTCTCGACAAAATCATCGTCGTTGACGATGACGCCCGTATTCGCGACCTGTTGCGCCGTTTTTTGTCGCAAGAAGGTTTCGATGTTCTGCTGGCCGAAGATGGCCGCGCCCTCGACCGCATCTTGCAACGCGAAACCGTGGACCTGATGGTGCTGGACTTGATGCTGCCCGGCGAAGATGGTTTGAGCATTTGCCGCCGCTTGCGCCACACGGGCGTCAAGACCCCGATCATCATGCTGACCGCCAAAGTCGAAGATGTGGACCGCATCACGGGCCTCGAAATTGGTGCGGACGATTACCTGGGCAAACCCTTCAACCCGCGTGAACTGTTGGCACGCATTCACGCGGTGTTGCGCCGCAGGCCACAAGGTGAGGTGCCGGGTGCGCCTTCTTCTGGCGACAACGAGGTCATCGTATTTGGGGCATTTTCACTGGACCTTGGCAACCGATCCTTGACCAAAGGGGGCGAAGACATTGCCCTGACCAGCGGAGAATTTGCGATGCTCAAGGCCTTGGCACGCTATCCCAAACAGCCCCTGACGCGGGACAAGTTGGCCCAATTGGCACGAGGTCGTGACTTCGAGCCTTTTGACCGGAGCCTGGATGTGCAAATCTCCAGACTGCGCAAAATGATTGAAACCGACCCTGCATCACCCAAAGTCATTCAAACGGTCTGGGGGGTGGGTTATGTGTTCGTCCCTGATGGACAGCCGTGAGCGCTACTGACAACAGAATCGAAGAAGGCACGCAGACCGAGCAGGCACCACGCAGGCTGAAATTCAGCCTGTTTTGGCGCACCTTCTTTTTGCTGGCCTTGTTGATCTTGTGCAGCAGTTTGGCCTGGCTGCAAATGTTCCGCACACAAGAATACGAACCCCGCATTTTGCGCAATGCACATCAAATTGCCACCGTCGTCAATTTGACAAAAATCGCGCTCATGAATTCCGACGCCATTGCCCGCGTGGCGCTGCTCAAAATGCTGGCAGACGAAGAGGCCGTCAGCATTCAAACCCGCGAGCCAGGCGACCGCATTGAGCTCTTCGGCTCAGGCGGAGTTGAACAAAGACTCATCGAAGAAATGGTCAAACGCTTGGGACCCGGTACCGTGGTGGCCTCGCGTGTGAACGATGAAGCCGGGCTGTGGATCGGTTTTCAGATGGAGCGCGACAGCTACTGGCTGCAGATGGCCTACGAGCGCCTGCGCCCCTTGGGTGGTTCGGCTTGGTTGACTTGGCTGGGGGTTACGCTGGCGCTGTCTTTGAGCGGCGCGGCCATGATGGCCGGTTTGATCAACCGCCCGCTCAAACGCTTATCCTTTGCCGCCAGCCAAGTGCGTGACGGACATTTCAACAACTCAACATTGGACGAAGACGCCGCCACCAGCGAAATCCGTGAGGTCAACATCGGCTTCAACCGCATGGCCGAGCGATTGGCCAAAATTGAACAAGAACGGGCCTTGATGCTGGCTGGCATCTCACACGATTTGCGCACGCCCTTGGCCCGCTTGCGACTTGAAACCGAGCTGAGCGTAGCCGACCTGGAAACACGGGGTCTGATGGCCACCGACATTGCGCAGCTCGACGCAATCATTGAAAAGTTTCTGGACTACGCCAGGCCCGAACCTACCGAGTTGGGTCCGGTGTTGCTCTCGGGCGTCATCAGTCGCAGCATTGATCCTTGGCGCAACAATCCGCGCTTCGAGATCAAGGTGGATGTCGACGAGGACCTCCATGTCAAAGCCGAAACCGTCGAATTGGGTCGTGTGCTGTCCAACTTGCTTGAAAATGCGCGCCGTTACGGCCAAAGTCCGTCTGACGGCGTGACACGGGTCGAGATTGTGGCGCGTGTACACGACGGCTGGGTGCTGCTGCGTGTGCGCGATCAAGGCCCGGGGGTGTCCATGGAAGCGTTGCGAAACCTGACGCAACCGTTTTTCCGTGGCGATGCAGCCAGAACTTCAGCCACCGGTTCCGGCTTAGGCTTGGCGATTGTGGAGCGCTCTGTACAACGCATGGGCGGCACGTTTTCCGTCTTCAACAACAGCGCAGGTGGCTTGATGGCGCTGATGAAGTTTCGGCAAACGAAAGCAGACTGAGCGGCACACCGCTGTTGTTGCGTGACCATTGCAAATCCGAACCCTTGAACAGCTTGCCCACAGCCCTACAGCGCTCCGGTTTTGACGGTCAAGTTGCCGCTAAGTGCCCCTCCTCATGCTCGCTCCTGGCGCTAGGGAAAACACTTGTACCCATCAATTTTTAATTATTGAATAATTAATTTTATGCAAAACATAAAATTAATTTAGCACAAACCTCGGTCCATCGTCCCTTTTGCACTGGTGCTGATTGGTTTGCTTTTTGTGATGCACAAGGTCAGCGTGGTGTCACTCTTTTGGAATGATCCGAACACAGTTCGGCAATGGATGGGCCATTTTTTGGGCGTGAACCTGCAAGGCATGGCCTCATGGCAAAGCACTACAGCGCGCATCGTCGACATGCTGCTATGGGGTTTGTTGTTTCAAGGCTGGTGGTACGGCGCGAAAGCGGCGCTGGCGTGGCATCAAAACAATGGCTTGAATGAGGCAGTGATTGAACACTTCAACAACTGTGCCGTTCTCATCAGCACAGCCTGGACGCTGACCATGCTGGTCCGCCCTTTTCGCAACCTTTTGTTGCAATGGCACCTGCCCTTGCAGCAGTGGGTTTTTAAATGGCAATACGCCATGAGCGATGCGGTCACCTTGATGGTTTGTCTTTGCTTACTTTTGATGGCCATGGTTTGCAAAAAATGGCAAAGAACAGACCAAGAAAACAGGGCGTTCATCTGATGCCAATCGTCGTTGAGCTCGATCTGATGCTCGCCCGAAGAAAGATGAGATCCCGAGATCTGGCGGAAAAAATCGGCATCTCGGAAACGAATTTGTCCCTGCTCAAGTCGGGCAAAGTCAAAGGCGTGCGGTTCGATACCTTGAGCAAGATCTGCGCTGTTTTGCAGTGCCAGCCCGGAGACTTGTTGCGGCATGAAGAGACCCTGTGGCCAGCCAGTCCCATCGATTGAACCGTCCACAGCAAACAAGAGGTGAAAGACCATGGCCATCTGCCCACAATTCCCACGTTTCATGCAATGCATGCTTTTGCTGTGCACCATGTTTGTATGTCTCCCAAGCCCGGCGCAAGGTTTTGGGCGATTGGCCTCGCAGTTTCGAATCACCCAACTTGAGCACCGAGAAGACATTGCGGCGGACTACACCAGCCAAAGCACCGTCAGTTTGGAACGACAAGCACTTTCCGATCAGGGTGCGATTGTGGTGGGCAAGATCAACCTCTCCTTCAACCCCGATCTGGAATCCATGGAGATTGTGGAGGCCTTCACTGAAAAATCAGATGGTCAAAAAATTCCCGTATTGCCGCATCAAATCAACGAGCAAAAAGGATATTTGGCACCGGGTACACAAGTCAGCTGGCCTGGTTTGAATACCTTTCAAATCACGTTCCCTCAAGTTCAAAACGGTGACAAAACCATGGTGCGTTATCGCAAAAGCACGCATCGCCCGGCATTGCCGCAGTGGTTGAATCACTTTGATTATTTGAGCAACGGGTTCGACATCCTGTCCTACAAGGTGCAGCTGACAGCCCCCATGGAAATGCCATTTGAGCTTGAGAGCCAAGGGATGAAGCAGCGCGTATCAACTGAAAATGGCCGCAAGCAATGGGTGCTGCAAGGCAGCAGTTCAAGCAGTAGCGATGAGCCTCAAATGGCCAATGCGCTGAAACATTTGCCTTATTGGATGTATTCCACCTTGCCCTCACGTGAGGCATTGGGCGACGCATTCACTCAAGCTACTCGGCAAAAAATGGTGATCACCCCGGAAATACAAACGTTAGCGAACCAGATCACCCAAGGACTGAACAAAGATTTTGACAAAGCCCAAGCCATTGCACGTTGGATCGCCAAAGAAATGCGCTACGTGGCCGTCTTTGTTGGCGCTGGCGGATTTATCCCCAATGATTTACCCCACATCCTGAAAAATAGATATGGCGATTGCAAGGACTACACCCTGCTCATGATGGGCTTGCTCAAAGCCGCAGGCATCGACTCGGCCCCCGTTTTGATCAACACAGCCAACACCGATTGGACACCGCCCATCGCGGCCGCAGTCTATAACCATGTGCTGGTTTACATCCCCGTATTGAATCTGTTTTCCGACCCCACGGCCTCGCAAATACCATTTGGCAAATTGCCTTGGGCAGACAGCGCCAAACCTGTGGTCGTTGGCTTGGCAAGTGGCAGCCGCGACATGCGTACACCCGCCTTTGCTGCACAAGACAACCGAATTCAAATTCAATCGATATGGCGCATGGATGCGCAGGGGCATGCACAAGCCGACCTCAAGGTGGACACCTGGGGTGAAGCCGCAACCACCCTGCAAAATCAATTGCTACAAATTCCGACGGGATTCTCTGGGCCTGCTGTGCAGCAATTCTTGAAAACAGCGGGACTCAAAGGCAAAGGATTTCTTCAATATCCACCAGTTCAGCGACAGTCACAAACGCAAAGCTTCAGTACCCAAATCGAGTTGCCTCATTTTTTGGCTACGCCGGAGGCTGCCAGCGTCAACCCTCATCCCATCATTTCAAGCTTGCCCATGTATGTGCTCAGCAACCTCGGACCACAACTGGACAATGATCGCCGCTTCGACATGCTTTGCACACCCATCAGCATTGAAGAAAGTTTTGAATTACACCTGCCCAAAGATGCGCAAGTGTTGTCTTTACCCAAAGACACGGTGCAAAACCAATCGGGTATCACTTACCGCAGCAGCTATCTGCAACAGGGTGCCAAGATCGTGGGGCAACGACAGTTCGAACGTGCTCCGACTGTATCTGGACACTTTTGTACCGTAGCGGAATTAGAAAATCGGCGCGCTGCACTGGAGGCCGTGCGCAAAGATCTGCGCAGTACGGTTTTCTTCAAGTTGCCATGAGCGCCATCACGGCCAAAACAGGAAAATTTAAGCTTGCCGCAACAAAGCCACCGCCCGCGCTTCCATGCTCTGGCCCATGCCCACGGGGCCAAGCTTTTCTGCTGTCTTGGCTTTCACATTGACCTGATCAGCTTGCACGCCCAGCGCCTTGGCCACAGAGGCATTGATGGCCGCTATGTACGGGGCGAGCTTGGGTGCTTGCGCCACGATGGTGCTGTCCACGTTCACCAGGTCCCAGCCTTTGGCGCGTACGCGGCGCATGGCCTCGGCCAGCAACACCGATGAATCAGCTGCCTTGAACTGCGCATCCGTGTCCGGAAAATGCCGCCCGATGTCACCCAAGCCCGCCGCGCCCAAGACAGCGTCGGTGATGGCGTGCAGTAGCACATCGGCGTCCGAGTGACCCAGCAGGCCCGCCGTGTGGGGTATCTCCACGCCGCCCAAAATCAGTTTGCGCCCGGGCACCAGAGCGTGCACATCCCAACCTTCACCGATGCGAATATTCATGGCTTTGCCTTTAAAACTGCTTCGGCAAACGCAAAGTCTGCCGGGTAAGTGACTTTCAAATTCATGGCCGAGCCAGGGACCAGCCGGGGTGACAAGCCTTGTCGCTCTATGGCGCTGGCTTCGTCGGTGATGCCATCAAAACCGGTGGGGGCCGCCACTGCCAGGGCCTGGTGCAAAGTGCCCAAGCGAAACATCTGCGGCGTCTGAGCCAGCCATTTGCCTTCGCGTGGCACGGTGGCGACCACGCGCGGCACATCACCAGGCGTCTGAGTCTTGAGCGTGTCAGGCAGCGGCAAAGCCAGCAAGCCACCCACCGGGTCGTCGCGGCAAATGCCGATGAGTGTCATCACCGCCTCGGGCCAGACCAGGCAACGTGCTGCGTCGTGCACCAGCACCCAATCATCCGCAGGAACGCCTGCGGCCAACATGGCACCCAGGCCATTGAACACAGTCTCGGCCCGACTTGCACCGCCGCAAGTCTCTCGCCTGAAATGTGCAGGCCAAACGGCCAAGGGCCATGGAAAGTCATCGTCAGGCGACAAGATCACCCAGCCGCTGGCCAGTAGTGGTACCTGCGCCAAAGCCTGCAACGTGTGCATGACCATCGGTTGCCCAGCGACTGTTTGGTATTGCTTGGGGACAGACGTGCCCGCACGGCTACCCGTGCCAGCACAGGGGATCAGTGCGTGGAAACGGGGATTTTCTGAACTTGTCGACATGGCGCTTGATTGTAGAGCTCGCTCCAGGCCCAACGCCTGTGGGCGGCTGCCGTGTCGGGTGGCTGCAGCTGTAGTCGGATGCCTGTTTTGCCATTGCATGCATTCTCGAGCAGGCGCTCGCTCCCACGAAGGCCCACACACAGAGACGACAAGCAGCCCTCACTCATGCCCTTGCCCCTTCAGGGGGCTATGCCATACCGCTTCTACAATGACAATGTCTGATCATTTTTTCACCCCCCTCCATCATGGCGGGGGGTGCTTTGCTTTTTTCATCGCCACCGCCATGCAACTGCCCAGCCTGATTTCCGGCAAACGATTCACCCTGCCCCGCCCTGTCGGATCGGCCGATGCCGTACTGTTGGCCCAGCTGGGCGAGCGCGAGAAAAAAGCAGGCAAGCTCACCGCCATCGTCACCGCCGACGCGGCCGACGCACAGCGGCTGATGGACGAAATGGTGTTTTTTGCCCCGGCCCTGCGCTGCGTGATGTTCCCTGACTGGGAAACCCTGCCCTACGACACCTTCTCACCGCACCAAGACCTGATCTCTGAACGCCTGGCCACCCTTTGGC
>CAYRBW010000121.1:0-7191 GCA_964422575.1 uncultured Limnohabitans sp. | reverse complement strand
GCGGTGGAGTCCACAGGCCACGGCTCGCCGCTGCCACCGCTCAAACACGGCGGCCCCGGCCGCGCAGGGGGCGGTGAAGAGCTCGGTGGCATCCGTGCTGTCAAACACCTGATGCAGCGCGCCGCGCTGCAAGGCTCGCCCACCATGATTGCTGCCATCACGGGCGAATACATGCGTGGTGCCAAGTTGATCGAGACCGAGGTTCACCCCTTCCGCCGTTATTTTGAAGAGTTGCGGATAGGTGAGAGCCTGCTGACCCACCGCCGCACTGTGGGCGAGGCCGACATCGTGGCCTTTGGCGGCCTGTCGGGTGACTATTTCTACATGCACTTCGACGAGATCGCTGCTAAGGATTCGCCGTTTGGCAAACGCATCGCGCACGGCTACTTCGTGCTGTCGGCCGCTGCGGGCCTGTTTGTCTCTCCCGCACCTGGCCCGGTGCTGGCCAACTACGGTTTGGACACGCTGCGCTTCGTCAAGCCTGTGGGCATTGGCGACACCATCCAGGCGCGGCTGACGGCCAAACGCAAGATCGACCGCCAAAAGAAAGACGCCAACGGCGTGGGGCAGGGCGTGGTGGCTTGGGACGTGGAAGTCACCAATCAGCTAGGTGAGGTTGTGGCCAGCTACGACATCTTGACGCTGGTCGCCAAGAAGGGGTGATGCAGAGCGCCGATCCATGTTGCAACGTACCCTGTGCGCGATGGCTTTGACACACGACCTGAAAATTTCGCCCACGGTGTTGACAAGACACGGCAGGAGGCCGTTGCCATGAATGTTTATGACCGCTACGTCCTGCCATACTTGATCGACATCGCCTGCGGCTTGCCGATGGTGCAACACCAACGCCGCCAGTTGGTCCCGCAAGCCCAAGGCCGTGTACTGGAGGTCGGCATGGGCACCGGGCGCAATTTGCCGTTTTACGACCGCAACCGAATCACTCGTCTGGTGGGCGTGGACCCGGCCCTGCAAATGCACCGGTTGGCGCAAAAACGCAGCCAGAAGGCAGGCATCGCGGTGGAGTTGATGGGCTTGTCAGCCGAACAGTTGCCTACGGCCGATGCCAGCTTTGACACCGTGGTCTGCACCTACACCTTGTGCAGCATCCCCGATGCGGCGCAGGCCCTGCGCGAGATGCGCCGCGTGCTGGTGCCGGGTGGCAAGCTGCTGTTTTGCGAACATGGCCGTGCTCCTGATGCGGGCGTGCGCCGCTGGCAAGACCGGCTGCAGCCGCTGTGGGGGTCTCTGGCCGGTGGCTGCCAATTGGGGCGCGACATTCCTGCCTTGTTGCAAGAAGCAGGCTTTGCGGCTCAAACCCAATCGGCTTATTTGGCCGGGCCACGGCCCATGACATTTCATTTTTGGGGCCAGGCGCAAGCGTCTTGAGTCGGCGCAATTGAGCTTCAAACCACAATTTTGATCATTTGCAGGGTTTGTATGTGTTTCAAAAGACATTCAGATTGTTAACAATCTGAATGTCTTTTGAAAATTCAACCATGCAAAAAATCTATTCTGAAGTCAGTGGCAGCATCTGGAAGCTCGAAGTCCAGGCAGGGCAAACCGTCGCGGTGGGCGATGTCTTGATGATTGTCGAGTCCATGAAAATGGAAATTCCTGTGGAGTCGCCAATCGCGGGGACCGTGCGCGAGCTGTTTGTGACCGAGGGCGAAGCGGTGGAAGACGGGCAGTGGCTGCTCTCGCTGGATTGAGGGCGCTGCGATGAATTCTCAAGACTTTCCCTCAGAACTTTTGAGCGACTTGGACAGTGCGATGGCGTTTCGCCTGTTCGCTGACCAAGAAGAGCCGACGCTCACGGTTTCAGAACAAATCGCATCCCGGGTGGGTGAACGCATTCTCAGTGGGCTGTTGGTCCCAGGCGCGCGTATTGGCGAGCAGGAGCTGGCCGACGAATTCAAAGTCAGCCGGGGTCCCGTGCGAGATGCCTTGCGCATTTTGGAGCGTGAGGGTTTGGCCACCTTGCTGGCGCGGCGCGGTGCAATCGTGACCGATTTGAGTGCTCAGGAGTTGTCCGAGTTATTGGACATCCGTGCAGGCTTGTTTGAGGTGGCAGTCCGCAAACTCATGGCCCAATCCTGCCCCCAACTTGTGCCCCTGATGCGGGCAGGCACAGAACGCCTGCAGGCCTTGGCTGGGCAAGACGGCGCGGGGGAGCTTTATGCCCAAACCACCTACCGACTGCTTATTTTGGTGGCCCGCTTGACGGGCAATCGCCGTCTGCAGCACATGCTGACCTCTATCTCTTTACAGACTTTGCGCTACAGCAAACTGGGCCTGTCTTCTGTGGTGCGGCGCCAGCGTTCGGTGTCGCTATGGCAGCAGGCCATAAGGGCTTTGGAGGTGGGTGATGCAGATGGCGTTGTACAGCTGACCCGCCAGCGCATTGAAGAGTCGGCGCATGAGGCGGTGCAGCAACTGGGCCAAAGGGGACAGTCATGAGCGCCGCCATCCATGCAGTTTCGCAGCGCCAAGGCCCGCTGACCGATCTCAAGGTCATCGAGGTGTGCAGCACGATTGCCGGGCCAGCTTGCGCCCGTTTGTTGGCCGACTTTGGGGCCGACGTGATCAAAATAGAGCCACCCGATGGCGATCCAGTGCGGCAAATGGGGCAGCATGTGGGCGACGTTTCGTTGTACGCGGCCTCTATTTTGCGCAACAAGCGCTCCATTGCCCTGGACCTCAAGTCCGAGCAGGGTCGAGCCTTGGCATTTGAGCTAATGGTGCAGGCCGACATCGTGGTGGAAAATAACCGCCCGGGGGTGATGGAGCGCCTGGGCTTGGGTTACAAGGCCTTGTCCGAACGCAACCCTGGTTTGGTGATGGTGCGCATCAGTGGTTTTGGCCAAGACGGTCCCTATGCTGAGCGTCCCGGCTATGGGGCGATTTGCGAAGCCGTGGGAGGCGTGCGCCACATGACGGGCGATCCGGACCGGCCCCCTGCGCGCGTAGCCTTGGCCACCACCGACTATTTGTCCTCGGTCTATGCCGCGTTCGGCGCCATGGCCGCGATCCATGCCCGCACCCATACAGGCAAAGGGCAGGTGGTGGATGTGGCCTTGTACGAGGCCGCCTTCACCCAGATGGAGCCGGTGGTGCCTGCACACGACAAACTGGGCGTTGTGCCCATGCGAGAGGGCTCGAACTTGCCTTCCATGGCCCCCAACAGCTCTTATCCCACACGCGATGGGGCTTGGGTGCTGATTGCGGCCAACAGCCAACCGATCTGGAAACGGCTGGTGGCCCTGATGCAGATGCCCGAGTTGTTGACGGACCCTCGTTTCGAGACGATCCAGGTGAGGGGCCAGCCCGAGCACATGCGCGCCATTGATGCCATCATTTCCGACTGGAGCCGAGGCCACGATGCGCAACAGCTTTTGGCTTTGCTGCACCAGGCCCAGGTGCCCAGCACCTTGGTTTACACCATTGTCGACATCTTCAAAGACCCGCATTTCTTGGCGCGGCAGATGCTGCAGCAGGTACCACACGCACAGCTGGGACACACCACACAGGCCGGGATCGTGCCCCGGTTCTCGGCCACGCCAGGTGGCATTTATCGCAGCGGCCCCAACTTGGGCGCAGACAGCGCCGACGTGCTGCAGCGCGAACTTCACCTCAGCCCCGAACGTGTACAGGCCCTGGTGGCCAGTGGCGCGGTGGTACTACCTTCTTCATCTGTCTGAATGGAACAACATATGCAAACCAATATCAACCGCCGTCAATCGATCGGCTTGATTGCGGGTGCCAGCCTGGCCCCCATGGGCTGGGAAGCGCTGGCGCAAGACAGCAGCTGGAAACCCACAGAGATGATCCGCTATGTGATCGGCGTGGCCCCGGGCGGTTCCGTCGATTTGTATGCACGCGGCATCAAGCAAATGCTGGAGTCGCAGCAACGGGTGCACGGGCAAACCGTGCTGGCCGAAAACAAGCCAGGCGCGGCGGGTTTGCTGGCCTTGCAACAACTGCAACGCAACCGTGGCAACGCGCACCACCTGGGCACCTTCCACACGGGCAGCATTGCGGGCCAAGCCACAGGCATGCTCAAGGCCGATATGCGCGAATTTGTGCCCGTGGCCATGATGGTGGAAGAAACTTCCTTGGTGGCTGTGCGGGCCGACAGCCCACTGCGCAACGTGCAAGACTTGTTGGCGCGTTTGCAGCGCGATGTGTCATCGGTCAGCTTTGCGGTGGCCCCGGTTCGGGGTCTGAACACACATTTGGCGATTGCGAAACCCTTGAAAGTCGCAGGTTTGGCAGTGGACAAACTCACGGTGGTGCCTTTTCGCTCTTCGGGGGACTCGATGGTGGCCTTGTTGGGCGGCAATGTGGATGTGGTGTCGGCCACTGGCCCCACGGTCATGCCCCAAGTACAAGCGGGAAAGGTGCGTGTGCTGGCCAGCGCATCGCCGCAGCGCGGCACTGGCTTGATGGCCGCCGTGCCCACTTGGCGTGAGCAAGGCGTGGAGGCCGTTTACATCAGTTACAACGGCATTTTGTTGCCCGGTGGTGTGGATGCCGAACAGATCCGTTTTTGGGAAAACGCCTTGCGCCAGGTGGCCGAGTCTGCCGTCTGGCAGACCATGGTCGAGAAATCGGGCAACCGCCCGATGTTCAAAGGTTATGTGGATTCGCATCGCTATCTAGAAGCTGAGTTGGCCGAAACGCGGGCCCTGGTCACTGCCTTGAACTTGGGGCCAGCATGAGCCAGTGGCCTGTTTTTGAGCCTTCGGGCGAATGGCAAAGAGAACTCGCTGAGTTGCAGCTGCGCCGAGCGCAGGCACATGCGATGGGCGGAGCCGAGGCGTTGGCCCGCTTCAAGGCCAGCGGTCGCCTGAACGCACGCGAGCGCATCGGTCACTTGATGGATGCGGGCAGTTTTCGAGAACTGGGCGCACTGGCGGGCAAAGGCCATTACAGCCGTGAGGGGGACTTTGAACGGATGGACCCCACCAACGCCATCGTGGGGGTCGGCCGCGTGCAGGGCCGTAAGGTGGTTGTACATGCCGACGACTTCACGATCCGTGCCGGTTCGTCGGAAGCCTCCATTGCCGACAAGTGGATTTACATCGAGCGCATGGCGCACCAGTTGCGCCTGCCCTTGGTGCGGCTGGTGGACTCGGCGGGTGGCAGCGTCAAGCTGTTGATGCAAATCGGCGGGACCAAAATCCCCGAATACCCCAGCTGGCCCGCCAACGAGTTGCTGCAAACCGTGCCTGTGGTGGGCGTGGCTTTGGGTTCTTGTGCTGGGCAAGGGGCGGTCAAAGTCTTGTCCTCGCATTTTTCGGTCATGGTGCGCGAACAATCACAGGTCATGGCCGCAGGCCCGCATGTGGTGCGCCAGGCCTATGCACAAGAAGTCGACAAAAATGACCTGGGCGGTCACCGGGTGCACCGCAAAAGCGCCTTGGTGCACAACGAAGCCGAGAATGAAACCGATGCCTTGGACCAAGTGCAGCGGTTTCTGAGCTACATGCCGCGCAGCGTGCACCACCTTGCACCTGTGCACCCGACGCAAGACAGCCCCACACGCGCCGACGATTGGCTCAAAAACGCCATTCCACGCGAGCGCCGCAAAATTTACGACCCGCGCAAGATCCTTGAATCCATCATGGACATTGGCTCGGTGTTCGAAATTGGGCGTTACCAGGGCGGCTCTGTCATCACGGCCTTGGCGCGGCTGAAGGGTGTGCCAGTGGGTGTGATCGCTAATGACCCCAAGGTGCAAGGCGGCGCGATGACCGTGCAAGCAGCCTACAAAATGGAGCGGCATGTGAACTTGTGCAGCCTGTTTGGTTTGCCCGTGGTCAATTTTGTGGACCAGCCGGGCAACCAAACCGGGCTGGAGGCCGAGCTGGGTGGCACGCTGCTCGGTGCGCTGCGTGTGGGGGAGGCGCTCAACGCTTGCCGCTCACCCTGGGTGTCGATCCTGATGCGCCGTTGCTTTGGTATGGCTGGCGCGTTGCACGCCCCCAAATATGGCGAAGCGCTGAACCTGCGCTACGCCTGGCCATCTGCACGTTGGGGGTCCATCCCGATCGAAGGCGGTGTCATGGCCGCGCACAAGACCGAAATCGATACCGCACCCGACCCTGCAGCCAAGCGGGCAGAGCTGGAGGCTTTTTACCTGAACATGACATCGCCGTTTCGTACCGCTGAAAAGTTTGGCATATTGGACATCATCGACCCCCGGGAGACCCGTGCCATTTTGTGTGACTGGGTCGAGGATGCGCGTGAGCTGGTCAAGTTGGGCCGCATTGGCGAGGGGTGAGGCGCAGGTGCCAGATCCCACATTCGGGATAATCCAGCCTATGAGATCCCCCATTGCCGTCGTTGACGTTGACCGTTGTGAAACTTGGACCCGCTACAAAGCCGGGTTGTGTGACAGCTGTGCGGCCAATTGCTGCACCATGCCGGTCGAGGTCAAGATGGCCGACTTGGTGCGACTGGGCATGGTGGACCCTTTCGAGGCCGAACACGACGACCCCAAGCAAATCGCCAAACGCTTGTCCAAAGCCGGATTGATTGATCACTTCAACTTCAAGAACAGCATTTTCAACCTGGCCCGCCGTGCCAGCGGTGACTGCCACTTGCTCGATGCCAAAACCCGCCGCTGCACGGTGTACGACAAGCGGCCCAACACCTGTCGCCTGCATCCGCAGGTGGGGCCACGCCCCAACCACTGCCCTTACGGCAATAAAGCGCAGTCGCGTTGAATTCAACGGGGCTTGCAAGCTCTGCAGCGAAGCCCCTGGTCAATCAAAAAGCCTCCCTGCTGTGCAGCAGGGAGGCTTTTTTTAACAACCCACCAGGCTTACATCGTGTCGATGAAGCTGCGCAGTTTGTCGCTGCGGCTCGGGTGCTTGAGCTTGCGCAGCGCCTTGGCTTCGATTTGGCGGATGCGTTCACGGGTCACGTCGAATTGCTTGCCCACTTCTTCCAGCGTGTGGTCGGTCGACATCTCGATGCCGAAACGCATGCGCAGCACTTTGGCTTCGCGGGGCGTCAGGCTGTCCAGAATGTCTTTGACCACATCACGCAGACCGGCTTGCAGGGCTGCATCGATGGGTGCGGTGTGCGTGCTGTCTTCGATGAAGTCGCCCAGGTGGCTGTCGTCGTCGTCGCCGATCGGCGTTTCCATGGAGATCGGCTCCTTGGCGATCTTCATGATCTTGCGGA
>CAYRBW010000120.1:0-7243 GCA_964422575.1 uncultured Limnohabitans sp. | reverse complement strand
TCACCTGGTTCCAAGACACCGGCTGGAACTTCCGCGCTGGCCCCGACATTGCGCCCGACAGCGCTACGCCTGAGCGCAGCGATTACCGCCAAGTGTTGTTGCAGGGCGAACTGCGCGATGCGTTGACGCGCCTGAACCCGCAAATCCCCGCTGCGGTGCTGGACGATGTGCTGCACCAGCTTGCCAAGCCCGATCACCCTTCGCTCATCCAAAGCAACCGGGCTTTTCATGAGGCGCTGGTCTCGGGTGTGCATGTAGAGGTCGAGATCAACGGCGAACGCCGGGGCGACCGTGTGGTGTTGGTGGACTTTGACACCCCCGAGCGCAACCATTTTTTGGTGGTCAACCAGTTCACGGTGCAAGGCCAAAGCCTGAAGGGTTCGCAGTTGCGCAGGCCCGATTTGGTGTGCTTCATCAATGGTTTGCCCATTGCGGTGATCGAGCTGAAAAACCCCGCCACCGAAAACGTGGGCACCCATGATGCCTTTGCACAGCTGCAAACCTACAAGGATGAGCTGAGCGACCTGTTTGTTTACAACGCTGCCTTGGTGGCATCAGACGGTTTGCAAGCGCGCATTGGCTCGCTCACGGCCAGCTTTGAGCGCTTTTTGCCGTGGCGCACCGTGAAGAACGAAAACGACCGTCCGCTGCTGGAGTACGAGCTTGAAAAAGTGGTGCGCGGCTTTTTTGAGCCCGGGCTGTTGCTGGACTATTTGCGCTACTTTGTGCTGTTTGAAATGGCCGATGGCCAAGTGGTGAAAAAGATTGCGGCCTACCACCAGTTTCATGCCGTGCGTGCTGCGGTGCAGGCGGTGGTGGTGGCCTCTACACAGCCACTGCGCAACATGGTTCAAGAGCCACGCGCCACGTACGCCGAGCGCGTGAAGCCCGGCTCACGGATGGGTGGCATTGTGTGGCACACGCAGGGCTCGGGCAAGAGCATTTCGATGGTGTGTTTTGCCGCCAAGCTGATGCAGCAAAAAGCCATGCACAACCCCACACTGGTGGTGGTGACCGACCGCAACGATTTGGACGGCCAACTGTTTGAAACCTTTGTGGGCGCACGCAGCTTGCTGCGCGAGTTGCCTCAGCAAGCGGGCAGCCGCGAAGAGCTGCGCACCCTGCTGGCTGACAGGCCATCGGGTGGCATTATTTTTACAACGGTGCAAAAGTTCACGCCTGATGCGGGCGAGGATGTGTTCCCTCTGCTGTCGGGGCGTGACAACATTGTGGTGATTGCCGACGAGGCGCACCGCTCGCAATACGGCTTTCGTGCTGTGCTCGACAAAAAAACGGGCCAATACAAATACGGCTTTGCCAAACACCTGCGCGATGCGCTGAAGAACGCCACGTTTGTAGGCTTTACAGGCACCCCCATTGAAGGCTCAGACAACGACACCCGCGCCGTGTTTGGCGACTATGTGAGCGTGTATGACATTCAAGACGCCGTCGACGATGGGGCCACAGTGCCCATCTTTTACGAAAGCCGTTTGGCCAAGCTGAACCTGAACCCCGACGAGATGGAGCAGCTCAACGCCGAAGTAGAAGAGGTTTTTGAAGACGAAGAAGATGCCGCGCTGAAAGAGGCCGAGAAAACACGTTGGGCGGCCTTGGAAAAAATTGTGGGGGCCAAAGACCGTGTGGACTTGGTGGCAGCGGACTTGGTGCAACACTTTGAAGCCCGCAACAGCGCGGTGGCAGGCAAAGGCATGGTGGTGGCCATGAGCCGCGAAATTTGCGCCAAGCTGTATGCAGCCATTCAAAAGCTCAGGCCCGAGTGGCACAGCGACGACCCTGCTCAGGGCATGATCAAAGTGGTCATGACGGGCTCCGCCGCTGACGACGCTGTGCTGCAACCCCACATCTACAACAACACGACCAAGAAGCTGCTGGAGCGCCGCTTCAAAGACCCCAAAGACCCGTTGAAACTGGTCATCGTGCGTGACATGTGGCTGACGGGATTTGATGTGCCTTGCTTGCACACCATGTACATCGACAAACCCATGCAGGGTCACAACCTGATGCAGGCCATTGCGCGCGTGAACCGTGTGTTTCGTGACAAAGAAGGTGGCTTGGTGGTGGACTACATCGGCATTGCTGCCGAGCTGCGCAGCGCGCTGCGCACCTACACCGAGAGCAAAGGCAAAGGCCAGCCCACGTTCAACGCGAATGAGGCACTGGCCAAACTGCAAGAGCTGATGGAAGTGGCCAGAAACATCTTGCACGGCCTTGATTTCAGCACCTACCGAACACACGCAAGCACCCTGTTGTTGCCTGCAGCCAACTTTGTATTGGGGGTCGACAAGGGCAAACAGCGGTGGGCCGATGTGGTGCTGAGCATCACCAAGGCGTTTTCGCTGTGTGGCACGCTGGACAAAGCGGCCGCCATGCGGGAAGAGATTGCATTCTTCCAAGCCATCAAAGCCGTTATTGCCAAGGCCACAACATCGGAGGCCAAGCTGTCAGAGGCAAGCCGCAATGCCGTGTTGAAGCAGATTTTGGACAACGCCGTGGTGGCCGAAGGCGTGGAAGACATTTTCAAGCTGGCGGGCTTGGAGCGCCCCAACATCGGCATCTTGTCAGATGCGTTCTTGGAAGAAGTGCGCCAATTGCCACAGCGCAACTTTGCTGTAGAGCTGTTACAAAAGCTTCTGAATGACCAAGTGAAGTCGCGCATGCGAACCAACGTGGTGCTGGAGCGCAAATTCAGCGAACGACTGCAAGCAGCACTGAACCGCTATCTGAGCCGAGCGGTAGAAAGCGCACAGGTCATTGAAGAGCTGATCGCCATGGCCAAAGAATTTCGCGAGGCCGCGCAGCGCGGCGATGCGCTGGGCCTGAACCATTCTGAACTCGCCTTTTACGACGCACTGGCAGACAACAACAGTGCTGTACGTGAAATGGGTGATGCAGTGCTGAAAAAAATCGCTGTGGAAATCACCGAAAAACTGCGCAACAGCACATCGGTGGATTGGCAAAAACGCGAAAGCGTGCGCGCCAGACTGCGTAACTTGGTGCGCATCACGCTGCGCCGTTACAAGTACCCGCCTGACATGCAAGAAGAGGCTATTCGCCTCGTCCTCGAACAAGCAGAGCGTTTGTCGGAAGACTGGACAAATCAAGACTTGTAGGGCGTGATTCACACACCTATCAAGCCATCTTTAAGCCCGCCTTCACCCCACCCTACTACCACTGGCCCGATCAAACAAATGCGACTGGTTGGCCGACCATTGCAGGTGCACCGCATCGCCCACTGCGGCTTGCAGCACACCCGGCACGCGGGCCGTCAGTTTGCCAGCGGCCGTGTCCACGGTGGCGTAGGTTTCGGGGCCGGTGGGTTCAATCATGCTGAGCGTGCCGGGCAGGCCTTGCGCCGCAAAGCTGATGCTCTCGGGGCGCAGGCCATAGACCAGTTCGGCGCTGCCGTGGGCTTGCACTGCCGCGCGCTGGGCATCGGTCAGGACCAGCGCCACGCCCTGCGCGGTCAAGCCGTCGGCGGTGCTCTGGGCGTCCACCATGTTCATGGCAGGTGAACCGATGAACTCGGCCACAAAGCGGTTGGCCGGATGGTTGTAGATTTGGGCAGGCGTGCCGAACTGTTGCACCAGGCCGTCTTTCATCACCGCGATGCGGTCGCCCAAAGTCATGGCTTCGACCTGGTCGTGTGTCACGTACACGGTGGTGGTTTTTGTGCGCTGGTGCAGCAGCTTGATCTCGGCGCGCATTTCTACGCGCAGCTTGGCGTCCAGGTTGGACAGCGGTTCGTCAAACAAAAACAGCTTGGGGTCACGCGCCAATGCACGGCCCATGGCCACGCGCTGACGCTGGCCGCCCGACAGCTGGCCCGGCTTGCGGTCAAGCAGGTGGCCAATTTGCAGCATGGCCGACACGCGGTCTACCGCCGCTTTGCGCTCGGCCTTGGGCACCTTGCGGATCTCCAGACCAAAGGCGATGTTTTGCGCCACGGTCATGTTGGGGTAGAGCGCATAACTCTGGAACACCATGGCGATGTCGCGGTCCTTGCTGGGCAGGTGGGTCACCTCGCGCTCGCCGATGTGGATGCTGCCGCTGGTGGGGTGGTCCAGGCCCGCGATCATCGACAGCAGCGTCGATTTTCCGCAACCCGATGGGCCGACCAGAATCAAAAATTCACCAGCCTCGATCTCCAGGTCAATGCCCTTGAGGATGTGGACTGTCTCGTTGTAGGTCTTGTGGATGTTGCGAATGGCAAGTGCGCCCATGATGTTTTCCCTTTAGCCCTTGACGGCGCCAGCCGTCAGGCCACGCACAAAATATTTTCCCGCCACCACGTACACAAACAAGGTGGGCAATGCCGCAATCAGTGCAGCGGCCATGTCGACGTTGTATTCCTTGACGGCGCTCGATGTGTTGGCCAGGTTGTTCAGACCCACGGTGATCGGCTTGCTGTCAGCGCCAGAAAACACCACGCCGTACAAAAAGTCGTTCCAGATGTTGGTGAACTGCCAGATCAGCGTGACCACCAAAATGGGCAGTGACAGCGGCAACACGATGCGACGGAAAATCATCCAAAAGCCTGCACCATCGAGCTGCGCGGCTTTGATCAACTCGTCTGGCAAGCCGATGTAGTAATTGCGAAAGAACAGCGTGGTCGACGGGATGCCCGCCACCACGTGCACCAGCATCAAGCCCCAAATGGAGCTGGCCACACCGAGCCAACCCAGCACCTGACTCATGGGCAAAAGCACCACCTGCATGGGCATGAACACGCCAAACAGCATGAAGGCAAACAGGGTCTCGCTGCCACGGAACTTCCACTTGCTCAAAACATAGCCATTGAGCGAGCCAATCAAGGTCGACACCAGCACCGCGGGCACGACCATGACCATCGAGTTCCAGAAGAAGGGCTTGAGACCTTCGCACTGCACTCCGGTGCATGCGCTGCCCCAGGCTTTGAACCACGGGGCCAGCGTGGGCGCTGTGGGCAGGCTGAGCAAATTGCCTGTGCGCAGTTGTTCGGCATCTTTGAGCGAGGTGGTCAGCATCACATACAGCGGCACCAAAAACCAGGCAGCAAAGAGCAACAACATGGCCCACAAAATGACCCGGTGAAAATTCAGGCGGTTCATCGTTTGCTCCGCAATTCAGAGTAAAGGTAAGGCACCACGATGGCGGCCACGGTGGCCAGCATCACGGTGGCACTGGCTGCGCCCACACCAATCTGCCCACGGGTGAAGGCGGTGGCGTACATGAAGGTGGCGGGCAAATCGGTCGCATAACCCGGGCCACCAGCCGTGAGCGCCATGACCAAGTCAAAGCTCTTGATGGCCAAGTGCGAGACCACCAACAAGGTGCTGAAAAACACCGGGCCCAAGCTGGGCAAAATGATGCGCCAGTAGATGCGCGGCAAGCTCGCACCATCAACTTGTGCGGCTTTGATGATCGAGTCGTCGATGCCACGCAGCGCCGCCAAAAACAGCGCCATGACAAAGCCTGCGCTTTGCCACACGCCCGCAATCACCACACAATAAATCGCCATGTCTTGCTGAACAATCCAGTCGAAGCTGAAGCTCTCAAAGCCCCAGCTGCGCATCAAATGCTCCAGCCCAAGACCCGGGTTCAACATCCACTTCCATGCGGTGCCAGTGACGATGAAGGAGATCGCCATGGGGTAGAGGTAAATGGTGCGCAAGACGCCTTCACCACGCACCTTCTGGTCGAGCAGGATGGCCAGCAGCACCCCCAGCGCCATGGCCCCGCCAATGAACAACAGGCCAAACACCACCATGTTGCGCATGGCCACCTGAAAGCGATCACTGTCCATCAAACTGATGTAATGCTGCAGCCCCACAAAATCGTAGTTGGGCAAGATCCGCGAGGCGGACATGGACAGGTAGCCATTCCAGGCCATCAGGCCATAAATGAACAGCAGCGACACCACAAAGCTGGGTGCCACCACCAGCTTGGGCAACCAGGAGGCTTGCTGGGGAGATGATGCAGACATGGGTGATCCAATCAGGGCCGACACGGGCTGCGTGCTTGTGGCTCGCAGCCCGGTGGTCAAAAGACAGCAGACCGCCGCGCTTGACGACAGGCCTGCTCAAAGACTTACTTGACCTTAGCGGCTGATGCGATCTTGGCTTGAGCGTCTTTGGTGCTCAGCTTGTCGTCGTTCCAGAACTGACTGACCGCGTCCTGAATCGCGCCCGAAGTGGCCGAACCGATGGCCATGCCGTGGGCCACGGAAGGCACCAGGCCACCGCTCTTGGCCGTGGACACGAAGTCGTTGGCGCTCAACTTGGCGCAATCGTCAAACTTGGCCAGATTCATGTTCAGACGAACAGGAATGGAGCCCTTGTTCAGGTTAAACACTTCCTGGAAGTCGGTCGACATGATGGCCGCAGCCAGGTCCTTCTGGGCCTTGGTGTTGGCATCGTTCTTCAGCTTGAACATGGCAAAGGAGTCCACGTTGAAAGTGAAGGACTTGGCAGTGCCTGGGGCGGCTGCACACGTGAAGTCTGTGCCCGGCTTTTTGCCTGCAGCCACAAATTCGCCTTTAGCCCAGTCGCCCATCAGTTGCATACCGGCCTCGCCTTTGATGACCATGGCCGTGGCCAGGTTCCAGTCGCGGCCAGGGGCGTTCTTGTCGGTGTAGGTCTTGACCTTTTTGAAGGTGTCGAGCACCTTGGTCATGGTGGCACCGGTCAATGTGGCTTGGTCCAGTTGCACCAAAGCTTTTTTATAGAAGTCAGCACCGCCGACACCCAGCGCCACGCTCTCAAACGTGGTGAAGTCTTGCCAGTTCTGGCCACCGTGCGCGACGGGAATGATGCCGGCTTTTTTCAGGGCCTCTGCGGCGACAAAGAACTCGTCCCAGTTGGTGGGCACTTTGGCACCGGCTTTTTTCAACACCTCGGCGTTGGCCCACATCCAGTTGACGCGGTGCACGTTGACCGGCACGGCGATGTATGAACCCTTGTACTTCATCACATCGCTGACCACTTTGGGCAAGAGGCTGTCCCATTTTTCTGCTTTGGCCACATCGTCCATGCTGGCCAGAACGCCCTCGGACGCCCACTCTTGCAGGGCAGGCCCTTTGATCTGCGCTGCGGCGGGTGCATTGCCCGATACAACGCGCGACTTGAGCACCGTCATGGCGTTGTCGCCACCGCCCCCTGCGACTGCAAAATCTTTCCAGGTGTGGCCCTTGCCTTGCAATTGCTGTTTGAGCGCTGCTGCGGCTTTGGCTTCGCCGCCACTGGTC
>CAYRBW010000119.1:0-7290 GCA_964422575.1 uncultured Limnohabitans sp. | reverse complement strand
CTTCGTTGTCTGAAGCCACCAAAGAAGCCGCGTTGGCGGTGGACAAGCGCACACTGAACTTCTAAGCTCATGCCCGCTGCCCGCGGTGGTGGGCAACGAGTTGGGGTAAAGTTCTTGCATCCCAGAAACCCGGGCATTGTTCCGGGTTTTTTTCGGGCTTTTGTTTTGCCAAAGAAGATCAATCCACCCATGTCTGTTCGTGATGTTTACGAAGAAGAACTCCACAAACGTGGGTTCCAGAGCGACCCGGCCCAGCTGCGCGCTATTGAGGCACTGGATCAATGCGCCAGTGATTGGGCCGCTTACCGCGCCAAACGGTCCAATTCACTCAAAAAACTGATCAATCGACCCGAGATCCCTAAAGGGGTGTACATGTTTGGCGGGGTGGGGCGTGGCAAGAGTTTTTTGATGGACTGCTTTTACGAGGCGGTGCTGATCCAACGCAAGACCCGTTTGCATTTCCACGAGTTCATGCGCGAGGTGCATCGCGAACTGCGCGGGCTGCAAGGCACCATCAACCCTTTGGACGTGTTGGGCAAGAAGATGGCCAAGCGCTATCGCTTGATTTGCTTTGACGAATTTCACGTCGCTGACATCACCGACGCAATGATCCTGCACCGCCTGTTGGTCGCGCTGTTTGAGAATGGTGTGGGCTTTGTGACCACCTCCAATTTCGCGCCTGACGGTCTGTATCCCAATGGCCTGCACCGTGACCGCATCTTGCCGGCGATTGCCTTGCTCAACCAGCGCATGAATGTGCTCAATGTGGACAACGGCACCGACTACCGCCGCCGCACGTTGGAGATGGTCAAGCTCTACCACTGCCCCTTGGGTGAGCAGGCCGATGCCGAAATGCAGGACGCCTTCAACCGTCTGGCGACCGGTCCGGACGAAGACCCGGTGTTGCACATTGAATCGCGCAAAATTCAGTCACGTCGGCGCTCGGGTGATGTTGTCTGGTTCGACTTCATGGCCATTTGTGGTGGACCACGTTCGCAAAACGATTACCTCGAAATTGCCACACAGTTCCACACGGTGCTGTTGAGCAATGTGCCACAACTGCCCGTCAGTATGGCGTCCGAGGCAAGGCGCTTCACTTGGTTGATCGATGTGCTCTATGACCGCCGTGTGAAGCTCATCTTGTCGGCGGCGGTGGAGCCCGAAGCGCTTTATTTGCAAGGGCCCATGTCGCATGAATTTCCGCGCACGATTTCGCGCCTGCATGAAATGCAGTCCAGCGAATTTTTGGCGCTGGAACACCGTACCGTGGACACGCACATCACATGAAGCGTTCATTTTTGGCGGTTCTGACCGCACTAAGCAGCAGCTGGCTTGGCGCTCAGTCTTTGGTGGGCGAGCCGGAGTTCATTCGTGTCCAGCGCGAAGCCATCGCCAAAGACCGTGCGGAGGTTTCAGCGGTCTATCAACAAGCAGCGACGCTGTGTTGGCAAAAGTTTGCGGTCAACGCCTGCTTGCGCGAAGCGCGTCAACAGCGCCGTAAAGCACTAGAGCCTTTGCGGCAGCGCGATTTGACTTTAAACACAGAAGAACGGGCGTGGCGGACCGAGCAGCGCAATTTGCGCTTGGAAGGCAAACAGCCGGAAAACCGCAGCGCGCCATGAACGACAACGCCCAAAATGATCAGCGTTCTCCCCAGCGCCAATTGATTGAATCGCAGATGGAGCATGCGGACCTCGATGCTTTGATCGATCAAGCGGTACTGGCGCCACAAAATATGGACGAACTTCGCTTGCGTCGCCTGAAAAAGCGGCGCTTGGCATTGCGTGATCAAATCGCCAAGTTGCAGTGGATGCTGGATCCCAAGGAGCCCGCTTGAGCTTGCTTGTGCAGCGCGTGGCTGAAACGCTGTCGACCCATGGCCGTTTGGCGCAGGCCGTCCCGGGGTTTCAGCCAAGGCTGGGCCAGACCGATATGGCCATGGCGGTTTGTCAAACCTTGGAGCAGGGCGGGCAACTGGTGGTGGAAGCGGGCACTGGTGTGGGCAAAACGTATGCGTACTTGGTGCCTGTGTTGCTCAGCGGTCAACGGGCCTTGGTCTCCACCGCCACCAAAGCCTTGCAAGACCAATTGTTTTCCCGTGACATCCCGCGCTTGGTCGAGGTGTTGGGTTTGCCCATTCGTGTGGCCTTGCTCAAGGGGCGTTCCAACTACCTGTGTTTGCACCGCATGGAGCAAGCGCGCCACAGCGCCGAAGCCGCCCAGCCCGGTGCGCAGCGTGCATTGGCCAAAATTGAAACCTGGTCGCAAGTCACGCGCACCGGCGACATGGCCGAGCTCACTGGGCTGGATGATCGTTCGTCCTTGTGGCCTTTGGTCACATCAACGCGTGACAATTGTCTGGGTTCGAGTTGCCCACGTTATCGGGCTTGTCACGTGAACTTGGCGCGCAAAGAAGCCATGGCGTCCGACGTGGTGGTCATCAACCACCATCTGTTTTTTGCTGACATGGCCGTGCGTGAATCGGGTGTGGCCGAATTACTCCCCACGGTGCGTGTCACGGTGTTCGATGAAGCACACCAACTCAATGAAATCGGTGTGAATTTTCTGGGCCAACAATTGTCAACAGTTCAGCTGCTGGAGTTGTCGCGTGATGTGTTGGCTACGGGTTTGCAGTTGGCGCGTGGCTTGGTGGATTGGCACGCCCTGACCGACCGACTGGAAAAATCCACCCGTGACCTGCGCCTGGCTGCGGGCATGCACCGGGGTTCTGTGCGTTTGCGCTGGACGGATGCCGTGCCCGAAGGTGTGGAGCCTGCCGAATGGACACCGGCGCTGCAAAACCTGGTGCAGGCTTTGGAGAAAATGCAAAGCGGCCTGGAGATCGTGGTCGAGCTGGCTCCGGATTTTCAGCGCTTGTTTGAGCGTGCGCGTGAGTTGAGTCAAAAGGCCGCCTTGTTCTCGAATACCCCCGACCCTGAAGGCGTGCGTTGGGCCGAAGTCAGTGCGCAACTTCGTTTGGTGGAGTCGCCACTGGACATAGCGCAAGCGTTCTCAGCTTTGACCAAAACGGTGCAGGCACCATTGCCGTTGGAGGTTGACGACCCATCTGACCGCGAATCGATTCAGGCCTTGATGGCGGGAGACCCCGGTCAAGATGGTTTCCCGCAGGCCTCGGGTGCGGCTGATGGAGCAGGTCAACGCGCTTGGGTGTTCACTTCAGCTACCTTGGGGGACGAGCCCACTTTGCGCTGGTTCACCGAGCCTTGTGGCCTGACTTCAGCGCAAGTGATGCAAGTCAGCAGTCCATTTGACTATGCCAAGCAAGCCGCTTTGTATGTGCCCGAGCATTTGCCCAAACCAAGTGACCCCGGGCATGCAGGCCATGTCGCTCAATTGGTGGTGGAGTCGCTGGAGTTGTTGGGTGGCCGCACATTGGTGCTCACGACCACGCTCCATGCCATGCGCAGCATTGGCGAATATTTACAGACCCGCCTCGACCCCGCTGCCAATGTGGAAGTCTTGGTGCAAGGGCAAAGCCCCAAGCGTCGTTTGATGGAGCGCTTCAGAGAGGGCTCTGGAGACGGTCGTTCTGGCTGTGTCCTGGTCGCTTCGGCATCATTTTGGGAGGGCTTTGATGTCCCCGGCAATGCGCTGCAGTTGGTGGTCATCGACAAGTTGCCGTTCCCTCCGCCAGGCGATCCGCTCTTTGAAGCGAGAAGTCAGCGCATCACGCGGGAAGGGCGCAGCGCCTTTGCCGACCATGCACTGCCAGAAGCTGTCGTGGCACTTAAGCAAGGTGCTGGGCGATTGATTCGCAGTGAAACCGACAGCGGCGTATTGGTGGTGTGTGACACCCGTTTGGCCACCATGTCTTACGGTCGCATGTTGATTCGGGGGCTCCCAGAGATGCGCCGCCTGAACGGGCATCACGAGTTCTTATCGACTTTGCGTCAACTCACCACAGACGCCACCAGCTCGACGACTTCTTGACACTCTCGGCCTTGAGGTAATCTGACTGGGGAAAGTTTTTCTCCAGCACGCGCTTGGCGTCATCGCGCAAGGCGTTCATGCCCAAGGCGTTGTAAGAATTGACCAAAATGCTCAACGCTTCTTCGACCGCGGGCACGCCCGGGTATTCGGCGATGGCTTGTTGTGCACGGTTCACGGCAGCGACGTGTGCACCTCGGCTGGCGTAGTAGCGAGCCACATGGACTTCGTAAGCGGCCAAAGCATTAACGATGTGCAGCATGCGCTGGCGTGCTTCGGGTGCGTATTTAGACGAGGGGAACCGCGTGGTCAATTCTTTGAAGGATTCGTAAGAGTCCTTCGCAGCTTTTTGGTCTCGCTCAGACAGGTCCTGCTTGGTGATGAATGAGAACAGGCCCAAGTTGTCGTTGAAGTTCACCAGGCCTTTGAGGTAGATGGCGTAATCCAAAGCCGGGCTGGCGGGGTGCAGGCGGATAAAGCGGTCCAAAGTCGCGACGGCTTGGATTTTGTCGCCGGTTTTGTATTGTGCGTAAGCCTTGTCGATCTGGGCTTGTTGCGCCAAAACGGTGCCTGCAGCACGGCCTTCCAACTTTTCATACAAGCCGATGGCTTTGTCCCAAGCGCCTGCATTGGCTTCGTCGCGCGCCTCGCTGTAAATTTTTTCGAGCGTCCAGCCTGCAGTCACATCTTTGGGGGTGTTGGCGCAGCCCGACAGAAACAGGCCAGCAGCCAAAACCAAGCCACCTGGAACCATCGATAATCTGAAGCTTCGCATCTGTGACACCCTTGTACTGTTAAACCCTTTGATTATATCGACCGACCCCGAAATGGAAGAACCCTCTGGCTTGATGGACGATGGCGAGCGCGCGCTGGATGCATCGGAGGAAGAGGTGCGCACCATGCAGGTGCCTATGGCACTGCATGGGCAGCGACTGGACCGCGCTTTGGCGCAAATGGTGCCGGAGTTCTCGCGCAGTTATTTGCAACAATTGATCGAGCAAGGCGACGCCCTGATCGATGGTCGCGTGGTCGCCAAGGTGTCTATCAAAGTTCGCTTGGGGCATCGGGTGGAGGTCACGCTTCGGGCCACACCGCAGTCACAGGCCTTTGTACCTGATGACATGCCGATTGATGTGGTTTATGAAGACGCCCATCTGCGCGTGATCAACAAGCCTGCGGGTTTGGTGGTGCATCCGGCACCAGGCAACTGGCGCGGCACCTTGCTCAATGGGCTGTTGGCCCTTGATCCGCTGGCATCCGATGTGCCCCGGGCGGGCATCGTCCATCGGCTGGACAAAGACACCAGTGGTTTGATGGTGGTGGCCCGAACACGCCAAGCGATGGATGCTTTGGTGCAGCAAATTGCGGCGCGTGATGTGCGTCGCCAATACCTGGCCCTTGCCCACAAGCCGTGGAAGGGCTCGTCTCCGATAAAGGTAGAGGCGGCCATCGGCCGTGATCCGAGCAACCGTTTGCGCATGGCGGTGGTCGATTTGACTTACCAGTCGGGCAAAACAGCCGCCACAACAATCGAGGTTCTGGATCAAAACCATTCAGGTTGTCTGGTGCTGTGCACGTTGCACACCGGTCGGACCCATCAAATTCGGGTTCACATGGCCCACATTGGCCATCCCTTGTTGGCGGATGCCGTGTATGGTGGTATCAAGGCCGCAGGCATGACTCGACAGGCTTTGCATGCCTGGCACCTGGCCTTCGTCCACCCGATCACCGGGAAATCGATTGACCTGCGATCCACCTTGCCCCCCGACATGACCGATGCCTTGGCCGATTGGGGCCTCGGCTACAATCTGCCCACTCAGGGAGCTTGAGCCAGTCAACTGGTTTGAGCGCATCCGGGCTTGGGCAACGACCTTGGCCTTTCCAGAACGGGGCTGTTTTTGACTGAAACGGCCATGACCTCTGCACCTTCGACGCCGTGAGGCGTTTTTTTCCCGAAAGATCGACACATGAATACGGCGCAAGCCAAGCGTGTCTTGGAAACGGCCTTGCTCACAGCGGGGCAGCCTTTGTCATTGCGCGACATGCGCGTGTTATTTGACGATGCGTTTGGGGCCGACACCCTGCGGCAAATGCTGCAAGACCTACAACATGAATGGGCCCAGAAAGGCTTGGAGCTGACCCGTGTAGCCAGCGGTTGGCGTTTTCAAAGCCGCCCCGAGTTGCGGCAGTACCTGGACCGATTGCACCCCGAAAAACCACCCAAATACACCCGCGCGGTGCTGGAAACCCTGGCCATCATTGCGTATCGGCAACCAGTCACCCGTGGCGACATGGAGGACATTCGGGGTGTGACCATCAACTCGCAAATCCTCAAGCAATTGGAAGACCGAGGATGGGTCGAGGTCATTGGCCACCGTGAAACCGTGGGTCGCCCGGGTTTGTACGCCACCACCCGCCAGTTTTTGGATGATTTAGGGTTGTCTGCACTTGACCAATTGCCGATGCTCTCGCAGGTCGATGGCCAAACGACTGCTTTGTCGGGTTTGGTGGACGAGTTACCTGTGCAACCGTCTTTGTCTTTGGAAGAGGCGATCAACGCCTTGCCTTTTGAGATGCCCATCGTGCCGGACACCGAAGTGGCAGCTGCCAAACCCAACCCAACCGAAGATGCTTTTAGCGTACCACCCGATCACGTTGGCGATCCTAGCCTGTCTGCGAACACAGATAACCCCACTGACCGTCCGCTGCATGGCGAAGAGTCCTCCAACATATGAATCAAGATCCTCAAGGCGACATCCGTTCGTTCAAGCCAGCGCCCGCTGGCCATACCAGCAAATCCATTGCACCGGTCGAGTCGGTCTACAAGCCGATTGAGTTGGCCGATGTGGTGTCTGGGCAATTCGATGACGAAGAAGCCACTGAAGACGTTGCCATTGATTTGGGCAAGCGCGTTTTGGCACCTCAGACCGATTCGCCCAAGCTGCACAAAGTGTTGGCGCAAGCGGGCATGGGCTCGCGTCTGGAGATGGAAAAGCTGATTGCCGACGGCCGAATTTCGGTCAACAACGAGCCTGCCCATGTGGGTCAGCGCGTGCAATATGGTGACCAGATCAAAGTCAATGGCAAGCCGATCCACATCCGCATTGACCCGCCACCACCGCGGGTCATCGCCTACCACAAACCTGCGGGCGAAATCGTCAGCCACGACGACCCGCAAAACCGGCCCTCGGTGTTTCGGAAATTGCCACGCTTGCAAAATGGCAAATGGCAGTCTGTAGGCCGCTTGGACTTGAATACTGAAGGGTTGTTGTTGTTCACCAGTTCGGGCGAGTTGGCCAACCAGTTGATGCACCCCCGTTTTGGCTTGGAACGTGAGTACGC
>CAYRBW010000118.1:0-7365 GCA_964422575.1 uncultured Limnohabitans sp. | reverse complement strand
GATTTTTTGCACATTGGCACCGCCGTCGTGCATCACGCGCATGGCCAGCTGCTGAATGCGCGGCGCAAAGGTGGCGCTGAACATCATGGTTTGCTTGCGCTGGGCGGTCATCTGGTGAACCTCTTCCAGATCATCGGCAAAACCCAGGTCGAGCATGCGGTCGGCCTCATCGACCACCAAGAACTGCACCTTGTCCAGCTTGATTTGCATGGAGCGTTGCAGGTCGAGCAAACGGCCAGGCGTGGCCACGACCAAGTTGGCGTTTTGCAGCTTGGCAATTTGCAACTGGTAAGGGATGCCGCCGACCACATTGGCCACGCGCAGGCCACGGGTGTGCTTGACCAATTCGATGGCGTCTTGCGCCACCTGTTGGGCCAGTTCGCGAGTGGGGCACAGGATCAGTGCCCCGGGTGTCGGGGCTTTGAAGTTGCGGGGGTTGGTGGGGTCTTTGCGCTTGGAGCGCTTGGGGGCTGGCTCGCCCTTGGCTGCAGCGTCGGCGCAGGCTTGATCGAACTCGGCGCGTTCAGCGGCTTCTTGTTCGGCCATTTGCTGGATCAGCGTGTGCAACACGGGCAACAAGAAGGCGGCGGTTTTACCGCTGCCGGTCTGGCTGGAGACCATCAGGTCGGTGTAGCCATTGGACTTGCCGTCTTTGGAGCCGCCTACAGTAGGCAGGGCTAGGGGAATGGCCCGCAACTGCACGGCGGTAGGTTGGGTGTAGCCCAGATCGGCCACGGCTTGCACCAACTCAGGGGCCAGACCCAGTTCAACGAAACCGTTGGGCTCGTCTGCCATTGGGGCAGCTACGGCTTCGGCTGGGGCTTCAATTGGCGTGGCTTCGGTGATGACTTCAGCGGCTGCTGTGGCCATGATTTCGGTGGCCAAGTTGGTTGTAGGGGCCAAAGTGGAGGAAATGTTTTCTGCAGACGACAGGTCGTCCTGCACTGTGTTCAAAGTGTCAGTCATGTGTATAAAAACTCGCACGGAACAACGGCCGCAATGAATTGCTGAGGCCGCAGGCACCGCAAGGTTGAAAAGACATCAACCATCAAACGGTGCTCGCGAGAGGCGCTGGGCGTGGAGCCTGGCCGCTGTGAGTGACCCTATCGTTGGGTCAAGGCGTGAAGGGAGATGTATGAAACGCTGCGCCTCTGCGCAACGCAGGCTTTAATTATGGCACAGTCCGCAGAAAATCGCTAGGGTTTTCCCTAAAAATCACAATTTAATGAAATGTTCGCGGTAATGCGCCAGTTCATCAATGGATTCATGCACATCGGCCAGTGCGGTGTGCTTTTGCTGCTTTTTGAAGTTGGCGTACACCTCAGGCTTCCAGCGGCGTGACAGTTCCTTGAGGGTACTCACGTCCAAATTGCGGTAATGAAAAAACGCTTCGAGCTTGGGCATGTACTTGACCAAGAAGCGGCGGTCTTGGCTGATGGTGTTTCCGCACAGAGGAGAGCTGTTTTTGCCCACATATTTTTTCAAGAACGCCAGAATTTGCTCTTGTGCATCGGCTTCACTGGTCGTGGATGCCTTGACTTTGTCGATCAAACCGCTTTTGCCATGTGTGCCTTTGTTCCAGGCGTCCATCTTGTTCAGTAACTCGTCACTTTGGTGAATGACTAAAACCGGACCTTCCGTGCGTTGCGTCAGGTCGGGGGCTGTGACGATGACGGCAATTTCTAGTAGACGTTCATTTTCAGGATCAAGGCCTGTCATTTCACAATCCATCCAGACCAAATTCAGGTCGGATTTGGGTAGATCGGTTGTTTCGGCGGCGTTAAAGGCGATGGGTGCTTGAGACATGGTTCGATTGTCGCCGATGACGGTGGCGCAGAACGTGGATTCAAACTGCCCTACACTTTGCGCCCATGAATGCTTCTCTCACATTGACCTTGACGCTGGTGCTCGCTTTGCTGGCGCACGTTGCGCTCAAATTCTGGCTCAATGCCCGTCAGGTCCGGCATGTGGCCAAGCACCGTGCTGCCTTGCCAGCGGCTTATGCCAGCACGGTCTCTTTGGCGGACCACCAAAAAGCAGCTGACTACACGCTGGCCAAAGCTCGGTTGTCACAAATGGACATCGCACTTGATGCGGCTGTCCTTTTGGGCTGGACTTTGCTGGGCGGACTCGATGCGCTGAATCAGGTCTTGCTGGGCTGGATGGGCCCGGGCATGACCCAGCAAATCGCTTTGGTGCTGGCCTTCACCTTGGTTGGAGGGTTGATCGGTTTGCCCTTGTCGCTCATGCAGACCTTTGGTGTGGAGCAGCGCTTTGGGTTCAACAAAATCACGCCCGTACTTTGGCTGGGGGATATGGTCAAAGGCTTGGTGTTGGGCTTGTTGCTGGGTGTGCCTTTGCTGTGGGTGGTGTTGTGGCTTATGCAGGCAGGCGGCGGATTGTGGTGGCTCTGGGCCTGGGGTGTCTTGGTTGGCTGGCAGCTGTTCTTGATGGCAATTGCGCCGAATGTGATCATGCCCTTGTTCAACAAATTCACGCCTCTGGAGGATGAGTCGCTCAAGACCCGTGTGCAGGCCTTGATGCAGCGTGCAGGTTTCACCGCCAAAGGTTTTTTTGTGATGGACGGTAGCCGCCGTTCGGCGCATTCCAATGCTTTTTTCACAGGCTTTGGAGCCAGCAAGCGCGTGGTCTTTTTCGACACCTTGCTCAAGCAGCTGAGCCCTGCCGAAATGGAGGCGGTACTGGCCCATGAGCTGGGGCACTTCAAGCACAAGCACATTGTGAAGATGATGGCGACCAGTTTTGCCATGACTTTGGTTGGCTTGGCCTTGTTGGGCTGGTTGGCGCAGCAGGCCTGGTTTTACACGGGACTGGGGGTCATACCCAGTTTGACGGACAGCAACCATGCGATGGCGCTGGTGTTGTTCATGTTGGTCACACCGGTCTTCACTTTGTTTTTGGCACCCATGTCGTCTTGGCGCTCACGCCAGCAAGAGTTTGAAGCCGATGCCTATGCTGTGTCTCAAACGCCAGGCGCGGATTTGTCATCGGCGTTGCTCAAACTCTACCAAGACAACGCTTCGACCTTGACGCCAGATCCGCTGTATGTGAAGTTTTATTACTCGCACCCTCCAGCCAGTGAGCGCCTGGCTCGGATGGCTAGCACATGACCGCGCCAGACATTCGGGTCCTCAAGCCCACCGAAGTGGTGATGGCACTCAGCCAGGTGCCCGGCTGGACCTTGTCTGGCGACGGTGAAAACATCGCGATTGAAAAAGCTTTTGTGTTTGACCAACATAGCCATGCGCTGCTGTTTGTCAACAGCGTGGGTTGGTTGTCCGAAAAACTCAACCACCACCCAGAGATGGTGTTGAATCATGCACACTGTGTGGTCCGTTGGCGCACTCACGACGTGCAAGGGCTCAGTCGCCTTGACTTTGACGCTGCCACCCAAACTGATACCTTGTTGCTCACATGAAGTTTCATGAGTAAACCGAAACAACGCCCGGACATTCCTCTGGCTGCTGATCTGGAGCCGGGCCTGGTGGTGGCCACCTACGGTCGCCACTGCTTGGTGGAGACGCTTGAAGGACGCCGGCTGATTTGCCACCCCCGGGGCAAAAAGAACCAAGTGGTGGTGGGCGATCAGGTGCTCTGGCAAATTGCGGGTGACGAAGGCAGCATCGAAAAGCTACAGGACCGTCGCAACCTGTTTTACCGTCAAGACGAAATCCGCACCAAATCCTTCGCAGCGAATTTGGATCGTGTGCTGATTTTGATCGCGGCCGATCCTGAGTATTCGGAAAGTCAGCTGTCTCGGGCCTTGGTGGCTGCCGAAGCCGAGCGCATCATGCCCATCATTGCATTGAACAAAAGCGATCTGGCACAACCCTTTGCGCAAGCCTGGGAGCGTTTGGCACCTTATCGCGCCATGGGGTACAGCGTGATGCCGATCAGCCTGAGTCCACGCAGCCCGATGTCCGATGATGGCGTACAGGCTTTGTGTGCGCATTTACAGGGTCTGACCACCTTGGTGCTGGGACCGTCTGGCAGCGGTAAAAGCACGCTGATCAACCGTTTGGTGCCCGATGCGCATGTGGAAACGGGTGAAATCTCGCTGGCCCTGAACTCGGGCAAGCACACCACGACCAGCACGCGTTGGTACTGGGTCCCTGCATTGGACGCTGCGGCCCCTGATGGCAGTGCTCAAACGGCCTTGATCGATTCACCCGGATTCCAAGAGTTTGGCTTGCATCACATTGAGCCGACCCGCCTGGCCGACTGCATGCCTGATTTGCGGGTTCATGTGGGGGGCTGCAAGTTCTACAACTGCACGCACTTGCATGAACCGGGTTGTGCCGTGTTGGCGCAGGTCGAGAATGAACAACAAAGCGGCACCATCAGTGTCCGCCGCCATCGGATTTACGCGCAGTTGTTTGAAGAGCTGAGCCAGCAGCGCTGGTGAGGCCCTGGGTTCAACCTACCAAGTTGGCCATGGTGAGCAAGGCGACCAGCACCAACCACATGATCACGGTGCGCCAGACCAAACCCACCACTTGCGCAAAGTGCGCCACCTCGGGTGTGCGTCCCGGTGTGTTGCTGGTGCCTGAGGTGTTGTTGGTTTCAAGGTCGTCGCTCGTGGCCTGCAGTGGAACGCCGCCCAAACGGATGTTGATGGCGCCGGCGGTGGCAGCCAAAATCACACCATCGTTGTCGTTTGGAAAGTTTTGTGCATGGTTGCGCCAGCCGTCCATGGCATCTTCAAAGCTGCCCACAATGGCAAAACCAAGCGCGGTCATGCGCGAGGGCAACCAGTCCATGGCCTGCCATGCCCTGGCTGCCACAGTTTGCAACGCATCGCTCACCACGGAGCCATCTTCGGTGGGCTCTTGCCATCGGCGTTGGGCCAATTCGCTCAGGCGATAAACCACCGCGCCGACAGGCCCTAAGCCCACGATGGACAAAATGGCATACCAAAAGAACACGCCAAAAACATGCCTGTGGGCGGCGATCATGGAATACTCGATCACATGGCGAACGATCTCACTGCGCGGGATGTGGCCTACTTGGACTTGCTGCCACTCGGCCAGCAGCTCTCTGGCTTTGGTTTCATCGCCGTCTTCCAAGGCTTCGCGGATCGCGGTGAAATGGTGGCTGAATTGTCGGAAGCCCAAGGTGATGTACAGCAGTGCCACGTTCCAGATGACGGCAAAAATCCATCCCAATCCAAACTCAAGCAGCCAGTGCACCAACATGGTCAACAGCGCAGGGCCGATCACCGTGATGCCCCAGGTGATCCAGGCTTGGTGGCGAACACCTGCGTCAAAGGTGCGAGCGACCCAAGCCATCCAATGCATCACGCGGGTGTAGATCCAATTGGTCGGGTTGAGCGGTCTGGCTTGCTCCAGAACCAAGGCCAGCAGGATGGCAAAAAAACTCATGGTGTCCTCATTTTGCTGGGTTGACCACTAAAAAATGATAGAAGTTACGAAGCATAGCGGCTGTTGCACCCCAAATGAACCGCTCTACCGGATCGGTTTGGCCCTTGTCGGTCAGGCGCGGCTGCAGATAAGGCATGGAAAACCATTGCCGCTGGATACCTTGCCATTCGAACCTGTGCCGTCGGTGGTGCGCGGGGTTCATCAAAAATGCCAGAGGCACCTCAAAGACATCTTGCACTTCATCAGGGTTGGGTGTCAGCTCATAATCAGGTGAAACCAAGGCGATGACGGGGGTGACCCAAAAGGCTGTGCCCGTGACATAAACCGGCAATTCACCAATGACTTCGACGTGTTTGGGGTCAAGCCCCACTTCTTCCTGGGCTTCACGCAGGGCTGTGGCGTGTTTATTGGCGTCTTGTGGGTCCACCTTGCCGCCGGGGAACGCGATTTGCCCCGAGTGCGTGGACATGTGATTGGCTCGCTGGGTCAGCAATATGGTGGAGTCTGAAAAGTCGCACCCACGCATCACGATCGGCACCAAAACTGCCGCTTGGGCAGGTGTGCGGTTGGAAAAATAGGTTTCTCGCTCGACCTCGGGTTGCCAGATCGGGGGCTGCGTGAACCGGGATTTCAGTGCATCAGGATGCCAATGCGCCGTCGGTACTGTTGGCATATCGTGATCGATGCGCCAAATCGGAACATTGCGGGGATCGAAAGACAAAGGACTGGACACAGGTGGTATTTATAACCGACACACACCTGCGCTTTAGAATGACTGACGTTGCACTTTTTAGCAACGCTATTTTTATTGATTTAGGTTGACACCATGAAGCGTGATTATTTTTCTCAAAACACCCCCTCCGACCGCCGATTTGGCGAGCACCGATCCGGCACCTGCATGGCCTTGATTGATGGTCGTTTTTTGATCTGGATGGCCCAGCAAGGGGCTGTCGGGGCCACGGGCGAGACGGTGAACCGCCAAGGTTTGCTCAGTTTGCTGTCACAAGCGCTGTCGCATTCCGGGCTGGATGTTGATTTGCGTCGAATCTACTGGTACAGCGACCGCTCGGATGGCTTGATCATCGATGACCAGATCGTGCGTCTGGTGCAAACACACGACGCCGATGGCGGTGCATCTTTGCTGCGCTCCTTGGGTCATGACCTCAAGCAATTGGCTGAACATCACGCTTGCGACCATGTGCTCGTGGCCAGCGATGATGAGCGTTTCCTGGCGACCATCGACGAGGCCCAGCTGAGTGGCCTGAGCGTGCACCTGTTGGCCGATGAGTCTGCGCGCAATATGCCCCAAATGGTTCGGACCGATCCGGGTTGGGCCCGTTTGCTGGCGCAGGCGGATCGCCGTGTGGTGGTCAATTCGCAAGCGCTGGCGGACATGCTGCAAGGCAAAATCCCCACCGGCATGGGGCTGGCTGTCGAGGACGTGGACGAGCTGCGCAAGTCCATGCACGAGGTCATCACGGCCTGGTGGGCGGATGAGCCTGAAGACCTGCGCGAAGACCTGCGTGATGCCCTGCAGATCAGCCGTGGCATTCCGCAGGAGGTTGATCGCCAACTCTTGTTGCGCATGCGCCAGCGCTTGGCACGCGCCTTGAGTTTGCCCGAGAAGAAAATGTTGCGTGAAACCCTGCGTGCCGTGGTGTCTGAGCCTGCCGTGGCTGCAGCGCCTGCACCTGCTGGGGATGGCTTTCCGCCAGACAGCGACGAATGATTCACCAAGAAGACCAATGGCTTGCGGTCATGAATGACAAAAGGCCCCTGACACGCGCTTGTCAGGGGCCTTTTGATTAGGGCTGCAACGGTTCAGCCTTTTGGGTCGGTGTTTTAAGTCTTGGTGTGGTATTGGGTTACGCGATCAACTTCGTTTTTGGAGCCCAGCACCACGCTCACGCTCTCGTGCAGTTGGCCCGGTTTCAGGTCATTTATTCTTTTCTTGGCGTTGTTT
>CAYRBW010000117.1:0-7368 GCA_964422575.1 uncultured Limnohabitans sp. | reverse complement strand
ACGGCAAGGACATCCAAGCCTACTTCGGCCGCGAGACTTCGATCATGATCGCCAAGCAACCCCTCATGTTGACCAACCATGCCGAAACTTTCGACATCATGATCAACGTGCACGGCGGTGGTGAATCTGGTCAAGCCGGTGCATCGCGCCACGGCATCACCCGCGCCCTGATTGACTACGACGCAACGCTCAAGCCCGTGCTGAGCCAAGCTGGTTTTGTCACACGTGACGCCCGTGAAGTCGAACGTAAAAAGGTCGGTTTCCACTCCGCCCGCCGCCGCAAGCAGTTCTCCAAGCGTTAATCCGCTTTTCTGCTTCGTCAAAAAGCCGCAACGGTTCGCCGTGGCGGCTTTTTGCATTGGGGCTGTGGTCTTCAAATGCCCACAAGCTCAGTAGCGGTACTGCCTGGCGAGACACCATAATTCCCGACCAGCGCGCTATACTATTTGGCATTGAACCGGAGAAATACCATGAGCGCTGTTGCTGAAAATATCCAGACCGAGATGCCTGCCCCGATTGTCTTCACCGACAGCGCGGCGGCCAAAGTGGCTGACCTCATTGCTGAAGAAGGCAACCCTGATTTGAAACTGCGCGTTTTTGTGCAAGGTGGTGGTTGCTCGGGCTTTCAGTACTGTTTCACCTTTGATGAAATCACCAATGAAGACGACACCACCATGAGCAAAAACGGTGTGTCCTTGCTGATCGATGCCATGAGCTACCAGTACTTGATTGGGGCTGAAATTGATTACAAGGAAGACCTGCAAGGGGCCCAGTTTGTGATCAAAAATCCGAATGCCACATCCACCTGCGGCTGTGGGTCGTCCTTTTCGACCTGATTTCACAAGCAGGCGAGCAGCGCTCGCTTGCCATCAACGGGGGTAAATGGCCCCCAACACACGGGCGCCTCTGGCGCCCGTGACGCTTGGCAGGTTCGCGGTTTCACGCCGCATGGTTTTGAAGGCCAGCCAAGCAAACGCAGCCGCTTCAACTTGCAAGGGCGGCAAGCCTCGACCCTCACTGCTGAGTACCTGCAATTGGGGTAAATGATGGGCCAGGCGTGCCATCAGGTGGCCGTTCAATGCGCCCCCTCCACAAACAATCAAGGATGACGCATCGCTGGCATGGCGCTTTACATCGTGGGCGCACGCCAAGGCGGTGTATTCGGTCAGCGTGGCCTGCACGTCCACGGCAGACAAGTTGGTGCGCCCTTGGAGATGTTGCGTCAGCCAGGCGAGGTTGAACAAGTCACGGCCAGTGCTTTTTGGGGGTTCATTGTGAAGAAAAGGCTCAGCCAGCAAGGATGCTAATAAAGATGCGTTGACTTGGCCCGTTGCCGCCCAGTCGCCGTTTCGGTCAAAGGGCTGACCGGTGTGAGTCGCGCACCAGAAGTCCATCAGGGCGTTGCCGGGCCCGCAGTCCCAGCCGGTGACCATAGCGCCAGGTCGCAGCACACTGATGTTGGAGATGCCACCGATGTTGAGCACAGCCACGCAAACGTCTGTTTGTGCGAACACACCATGGTGGAACGCGGGCACCAAAGGTGCGCCTTGACCACCAGCGGCCAAATCACGGTTGCGGAAATCAGCGACGACATCCACGCCAGTGAGTTCGGCTAGCAAAGAGGGGTTGTTCAGTTGGAGTGTGTAGCCCACAGCGGCTTGCTGCTTGGTGGGGTCGCCATCAAACGCCAGAGGGCGGTGGCGCACTGTTTGCCCGTGTGCACCGATGGCAGCGATGTTGTGCGCTTGCAGCCTGCTTTGCAGCAGCAGGGCATGCACCACTTCTGCGTAGTGGCGTGCAATCTGGTTACCGGCCAAAGCACTGCGGTGTAATTCGTCGGGGCCACTTTGGTTGAGGGCCATCAAAGTCGCTTTGAAGTGCGAATCAAAAGCCACGAAGGCGTGGGCTTGGACCTGAATGTGACCGTGTGCATCGATGTTGGCCAAGACACCGTCGGCACCATCGAGTGAGGTACCCGACATCAGGCCAATGAAGTGCTCAGTCATGCAAGAGGAGATCAGGTGGGGCTTGGTTTTGACTGCGCAGGCAAGACGCGCCTCAAAAAAACCTTGTCGCCCTTGCTGATTACTGCGTGGTAACTTCACGCATCTGGGCTGCAGCTTCGAGTTGGGCTTTGGCTTGTGCTGAAGTTGACCTGAAGCGCGCCATGACCGAAGGGCTGAGTGGTGTGCTTTGGGCTTGTTGGATGATCTTTTCAGGATCCATGTGAACCCCGTTCACGCGAAATTCGAAATGCAGGTGTGGGCCGGTTGACCAACCCGTGGAGCCCACATGGCCCACAGATTGGCCCTTTTGAATACTTTGGCCTCGGCGAACCAGGATGCGACTGAGGTGCGCGTAAACCGTGGAGTGAGTGCTGTTGTGGCGAACAATCACCACATTGCCAAATCCACCTTGAACCCCTGCAAATTCGACCACGCCATCGCCCACGGTTTGTGCGGGTGTGCCTGTTGGGGCGGCATAGTCCACACCCAAGTGGGCTTTCATGGTCTGAAAGATGGGGTGCAAACGCATGCTGAAGCCGCTGGTTTTGCGTGAAAAGGCCACAGGCGAGGCCAGATAAGCGCGGCTCAGGCTTTTGCCGTCAAGGCTGTAATAGTTGCCTTTTTGACCTGGCTCTTGGTACCAGACAGCTTGGAAAGTCTTGTTGTCATTGTTGAATTCGGCCGTCAATACGCGGCCTGTTCGGATGGGTTCCCCATCGGCTTCCAAAACTTCATAGACGACAGAAAAGCGTGCGCCCTTGCGAAGCGTGCGGTGGAAGTCAATCTGGTTGGAAAAAATCTGGGTCAACTGGCCAATCACGGCATCAGGGAGTCGTGCCTCGTCGGCGGCGTCGTACAAGGAACGGGTCACTGTGCCACCCGTCATGCGGATGCTGGTGTTCATGGGCGACGTCTCGAGGGCCGCCTGCAAGCCTTGGGGTGTACGCTTGATGATCAAGCGTTGGAAAAAGGTATCCGATTCATTGTTCAGCCAGCGGACGCTCAACTGACGCAAGTGCTGCTGAGCATCGGCTTCGGCCATCACCGATCGACCAGATAGCTTCAGGGCTTGCTTGGCCAAAGGATTCTTGCGTAAAAAATCGGCAGCTTGCGGATCGACCAAGCCCAGGCGGCGCAACAAACTCTCGGGCGTGTCAGATGCGCGCGTGGTGTCGGTGCGTGTGAGGTTGAGATTGACCAAATCAATGAGCCTTGCCTGTTCTTCCAAGCCTGCAACTTGGACGGGTACAGCAACGGTGATAACAGCTTGGTCCGAAATGTCAGGCCCCAAATTGGCGATGGCAAAAGCACCACCACCGCCCGCGAGCAAAACTGAGGCCATGGCTGTGGCGATGGTCTTGGGGTGTTGGCGCAAGAAACGTGTGCAAGCCTGAAGGGCTTGGGTCAGCTGAGGGTGCTGTCCATCCACCCAAGCCAGCACACGCTGGGTGACCATCAGCGCTGCACCCAGCACAGCGGTGCACAGGAACAGGAAGCCAATGAACAATGACACCAGTCGGGACTGGATAGAAGAGAAAAGTGACATCAATTTGGGGTGTTTCACAGGCCTCATGCAACTTGCAATGAGGTCATGCGATCTGCATTGCCGCGTCGCACCTAAAATGGACGACTTGCGGGAAGTTGGCCATTGTAGCGGTCTGGACCCATTTGACTTTAGAAAAAACCCTTATGAATCAAGCGCTTGTTACAAAATTCCCGATCACGGACAAGACCCGTCACGCTTTGGAGGTGACCTTGCGGGGTTGCGAGGAGCTGATTCCCAAGGAGGATTGGTTGCAAAAGTTGGCCAAATCCGAGGCCACAGGCGTGCCGCTGCGCATCAAATTGGGTCTGGACCCGACGGCACCCGACATCCACGTCGGTCACACCGTGGTGCTCAACAAGATGCGCCAACTGCAGGATCTGGGGCACCAAGTTATCTTCTTGATTGGCGATTTCACCAGTTTGATCGGCGACCCCTCGGGCCGCAACAGCACCCGCCCGCCACTCACGCCCGAGCAAATCAAGCTCAATGCCGAGACTTATTACAAGCAGGCCAGCATGGTGCTGGATCCTGCCAAAACCGAGATCCGCTACAACAGTGAGTGGTCATTGCCTTTGGGCTCCATGGGAATGATCCAGTTGGCCTCAAAATACACCGTGGCCCGCATGATGGAGCGCAATGACTTTCATGCCCGTTTCCATGCGGGCACACCGATCAGCGTGCACGAGTTTTTGTACCCGCTGATGCAAGGCTACGACTCGGTGGCTCTGAAATCAGACTTGGAGCTTGGCGGTACTGACCAGAAGTTCAATTTATTGATGGGCCGTCACCTGCAAGCCGAATATGGTCAAGAGTCCCAGTGCATTTTGACCATGCCGTTGCTTGAAGGGTTGGATGGGGTGGACAAAATGTCCAAATCCAAGAACAACTACATCGGTATTGCCGAAGAGCCCAACACCATGTTCGCCAAGGTGCTGAGCATTTCCGATGTGTTGATGTGGCGCTGGTTCACCTTGTTGTCTTTCAAATCGATCGCCGAGATCGAGGCGTTGAAAAAGGAAGTCGAAGCCGGACGTAACCCCAAAGACGCCAAAGTCATGTTGGCCAAAGAGATCACGGCGCGTTTTCACAGCGTGGCGGCGGCCGATGCGGCCGTGCAGGACTTCATCAACCGCAGCAAGGGCGGCGTGCCCGACGACATCCCTGAGGTGTCCTTGTCCGGTGCGCCCATGGGCATTGGTGCCTTGCTCAAGGCGGCGGGTCTGGCCCCGTCCACCACCGAAGCTGGACGTTTGGTGGATGGTGGCGGGGTTCGGGTTGATTCCAGTGTAGTCAGCGACAAGGGCCTTAAGCTAGAAGTTGGCACTTATGTGGTGCAGGTGGGTAAGCGCAAGTTTGCCAAAGTCACGCTCGCTTGAGCCGCCGCACATGATCATGCGCCGTTCATGTCAGAAGCGTATCCTAAGAGCATGAAAAAACTTGATGTCTGGATGACCCCCACGCGCATGCTGTGGGCGTCCGTGGTGGTGGCGTTGATAACGATTGGGCTGAAAACACTGGCTTGGTGGTTGACCGACTCGGTCGGTCTGTTGTCGGACGCCATGGAGTCGCTGGTCAACCTGGCCAGCGCGATTTTCGGCTTGATGATGGTCACCATCGCGGCGCGTCCCGCTGACGATGACCATCCTTACGGGCACCACAAGGCAGAGTATTTTTCTTCTGGTTTTGAGGGCGTCCTCATCGTGGTCGCCGCTTTGGGCATTATTTGGGCGGCCAGCCATCGTATTTTTGACCCGCAACCTATTGAGCAAGTGGGTTTGGGTTTGGCCTTGTCGGTGGGCAGTTCGGCTTTGAATGGCTTGTTGGCATGGCTGATGTTTCGCGCCGCCAAGCAGCACCGCTCGTTGGCGCTGGAAGCCGATGCACGACACCTCGTGACCGATGTCTGGACATCCGTCGGCGTGGTGGTCGGCATCGCCTTGGTCAGTGTGACCGGCTGGTTGTGGCTGGATGCGCTGGTGGCCATTGGTGTGGCCCTGAACATCCTGAAGGAGGGCTGGCACCTGATCTGGATGTCATCGCAAGGGCTGATGGATGAGGCGTTGGAGCCCGAAGTATTGACCGAAGTTCAAAAGGTGCTGGATGGATTTGCGCATCAACGCGGTGAGACCGAGATCATCCGATTCGACCACCTGCACACACGCAAAGCTGGACAACGCCGTTTCGTGGATGTTCACATGCACATGCCCGCGAGTTGGACCTTAGGGCGTGCGGCGGCATTGCGCGGTAGCGTTGAGCAAGCTCTGATGAGTGAAGTGCCCGGTTTGCGAGCCACCATCCAGCTTTTGCCCAGTGATGTAGAAGCGCATTTTCACGATGCTCGGGATTTGAAATGATCGCTGTCCTGCAAAGGGTGAGCGAAGCCCGTGTCCGCGTCCATGGCGAGGTGATCGGCCAAATTGGCGCGGGCCTGTTGGTGCTGCTGTGCGCCGAAAAGGGCGATACCGAAGCTGTGGCCGACAAGATGCTGGCCAAGATGCTCAAGCTGCGCATTTTTGGTGATGCCGCTGGCAAGATGAACCTGAGTGTGCAAGACGTGGGCGGTGGTTTGCTGGTGGTCAGCCAGTTCACGTTGGTCGCCGATGTGGCAGGCGGTAACCGCCCCAGCTTCACCCAAGCGGCTGCGCCCGATGACGGGCGGCGCTTGTACGAGCACTTTGTAGCCCAGGCTCAAAAAGCCCATTCTGTAGTTCAAACCGGGCGTTTTGCTGCCGACATGAAAGTGGCGCTCATCAACGACGGCCCCATCACCATCCCGATGCGCATGACAGCCTGATCCACTCAGGCGCGACCCAGCCCATCGGGGCTCAGGCCGAACCTGAAGTGGGGTCATCAGTGGCAGGATGGCAGTGCAAGTGCGCAGATGCCTTCAGCACCGCCAGTTCTGCCAACGATAATCCCCACATGACTGCAACTTCTCCTGCCGCGACCACAGCTCGCTTCGACCAGCTCGCGCTGACCCCCGCCACCTTTCAAAATCTCGAACAGCTGGGCTACACCCAGATGACCCCTATCCAGGCGGCCAGCTTGCCGCTCACGCTGGCTGGCCAAGACCTGATAGCCCAAGCCAGCACCGGCAGCGGCAAAACCGCCGCTTTCGGCCTGCCCTTGATTGAGCGCCTGCAAACAGCAGGCTCGCCCAGCGCGGCCATTCAGGCCGTGATTTTGTGCCCCACACGCGAGCTGGCTGACCAAGTCACGCAAGAAATCCGCCGCTTGGCCCGTGCCCGCCAGAACGTGAAGGTGGTCACCCTGTGCGGCGGTGTGGCTTTGAGAGGCCAGACCGTGAGCCTGGAGCATGGTGCCGATGTGGTGGTGGGCACGCCTGGCCGCATCCTGGATCACTTGGAGCGAGGCTCACTGAGTTTGGCGGGTGTGAACACGCTGGTGCTCGACGAAGCCGACCGCATGCTCGACATGGGGTTTTTTGACGACATCGCCAAGGTGGTGCGCCAGTGCGCCAAAGACCGCCAGACGCTGTTGTTTTCGGCCACTTACCCCGAAGGCATTGCCAAGCTGGCGGCACAGTTCATGCGTGCACCGCAGACCGTCAAGGTCGAGGCGCAGCACAGCGCCCACAAAATTCGCCAAGTTTTTTATGAAGTGAGCGAAAACCAGCGACTGGACGTTGTATCCAAACTGTTGGCGCACTTTCGCCCTGAGCGCACGCTGGCCTTTTGCAATACCAAACAGCAATGCCGCGATCTGGTGGCGGTGCTGCAGGCCCAGGGCTACAGTGCGCAGGCGCTGTTTGGCGAGCTGGAGCAGCGCGAGCGCGACCAGGTGCTGGTGCAGTTT
>CAYRBW010000116.1:1483-7387 GCA_964422575.1 uncultured Limnohabitans sp. | reverse complement strand
ATCCAGAACACCATTGCCAACACAGGCGCACCACCCACGCGCGCAGAAATCGCCAGCGTACTGGGTTTCAAGTCGGCCAACGCCGCCGAAGAACACCTCAAGGCCCTGGCCCGCAAAGGGGCCATCGAACTGGTCAGTGGCACCTCACGTGGTATTCGCCTCAAGGGCAGCAACCGCAGCAGTTTGCGGGCACCTTCGGATTTGTTCAGCCTCACCCTGCCCGGTTTGGGCCAGCTGAGTTTGCCATTGGTGGGCCGCGTGGCCGCCGGATCGCCCATTCTCGCGCAAGAGCATGTGGATCGGACCTACCAAATTGAAAGCACCTTGTTCAGCGAGCAACCCGACTACCTGCTTCGGGTGCGCGGTATGTCCATGCGCGACGCGGGCATCATGGACGGCGACTTGCTGGCCGTGAAGTCCACCAAAGAAGTTCGCAACGGCCAGATCGTGGTGGCCCGACTGGGCGATGACGTCACAGTCAAACGCTTGCGCAAAACCGCCAGCGGCATTGAACTGCTGCCCGAAAACCCCGATTACCAAATCATCGTGGTCAGCCCCGAAGAACCTTTTGACATCGAAGGTCTGGCCGTGGGTCTGATCCGCAACACGCTCTTGATGTAAGGCATCTGCTTGTTGCATCAGGTGGCGGGCGCTGACAGCATGTTTCTGTCAGCCCTGATGCAACAGGCTTTTCAGCAATCCTGCCTGTGTCCAACCTCCATGCTTTTGAAAGGTTTCACATGGGAATCGCTCTGCTTGCTCTTTCAGGTCTTTTTCAAGGCCTCTCCAGCTTCAACCGCGCTGCGCCTTTAGCGGCCAAGCCCCAACGCTCAAACGCCTATTTGCACCCGGTCTGGGCCACGCGCCATCCCGTTTGTGCACCAGCGGGTCTGAAATCCATGCCACAAGCCAGTAGCGCCAAGTCGGCTGCCTCCACGCCTGCACTGCGCGTTTTACGGGTAACCGAAAGCGATCAACGGGTCAAAGGCGCGGGGCGCATGGTCATTTCGGGCCGCATGGCCGACGTCTGCGCCGAACTGGACCGTTTGGCGGCACTTGAGGCAGCTCAAGCACACGCCTGAACAGAAAAGCATCCTCAAAGGCCTGATCAGGTCGCCCCGTCAAGGCACAATGGAGGGATGAACATTGTGATCCTTGACGACTACCAAGATGCGGTGAGAAAGCTCGACTGCGCGACCAAACTCGATCATTTTCCGGCCAAGGTCTACACCAACACCGTGAAGGGCATGGGTCAGCTGTCTGTTCGGCTGAAAGACGCAGACATCATTGTGCTGATCCGTGAGAGAACCCACTTGAGCCGTGCTGTGATCGAAAAATTACCGCGCTTGAAGTTGATTGCCCAAACAGGCCGTCTGGGCGGGCACATCGATCTGGCCGCTTGCACAGAGCGAGGTGTCGCTGTGGCCGAGGGCGTGGGCTCGCCGGTGGCACCTGCAGAGCTGACATGGGCCTTGATCATGGCCGCAGCACGTCGCTTGCCCCAATACATCGGCAACCTCAAACACGGCGCGTGGCAGCAATCCGGCCTCAAAGCGGCATCCATGCCCACGAACTTTGGCTTGGGTACCGTGCTCAAAGGCAAAGCTTTAGGGATTTGGGGTTACGGAAAAATTGGCCAATTGGTGGCCGGTTACGGCAAAGCCTTTGGCATGGACGTCATGATTTGGGGCAGCGACGAGTCGCGCAACAAAGCCATCACGGATGGCTATCGTGCAGCCGCTAACCGACAAGCATTTTTTGAAGAGGCCGATGTGCTCTCGCTGCACCTGCGTTTCAACGAGGCCACGCAAGGCATTGTCACTGGCGAAGATTTGGGGGGTATGAAACCGACGGCTTTGTTTGTGAACACATCCCGAGCCGAGTTGATCGAACCCAATGCACTGATCAGCGCATTGAACCGTGGCCGTCCTGGTTTGGCCGCGGTCGATGTTTTTGAATCCGAACCCATTTTGCAAGGGTCAGCCTTGTTGCGCCTGGAAAATTGCATTTGCACGCCCCACATTGGCTATGTTGAAAAAGACAGTTATGAACTTTATTTCGGAGCTGCTTTTGACAACGTGGTGAACTTCATCAAGGGCACGCCGACAAATATCGTCAACCCTGGCGCATTGCAAGTGCGACGCTGAAAGTGTGGCGCTGAATCTGAACACAGGGGTGACAACGACTTTCACGGACATCACGCCCAGCGGCAATTTGCCGCGCGTTTTGTGGCCCATGATGTTTGGCAACATCGTGATCGGCACCGGTGTCATGGTCGCCGCCGGGGTGCTCAACGACATCGTGGCGTCGCTCGCGGTATCGGTGGCCACCGCTGGGCATCTGATTTCGGTCGGTGCACTTGTCGTTTGTCTGGGTGCACCTTTGTTTGCAGCACTGGTGGCCGGCTGGGACAGGCGTAAACTGCTGGTAGGCAGCCTGATTTGGTACGGGGTGTGGCACACATGGGCTGCGTTCGCCCCCGACTTTGCCAGCCTCAACTTGCTGCGCTCCTTGGCCTTGGTGTCAGCGGCCATCTTCACCCCGCAGGCCGCCTCGTGCATCGGGTTGCTGGTGCCCATGCACCAGCGCGGTCAGGCCATCACGTTTGTGTTTTTGGGCTGGTCGGTGGCCTCAGTGTTGGGCATGCCTTTGGGAGCCTGGATCGGCGGCACGCTGGGCTGGCGTTGGTCCATGGGTCTGATCGCCGCACTTTCGATGGTAGGTGCCGTATGGTTGTGGCGACGCATGCCCGCTGGCGTTGTGCCCCCAGCCCTGTCGGCGGTGGCTTGGCGACAAACGCTTTCATCACGCACTTTGCTGGTCACGCTCAGCGTCACCGTGTTGTCAGCAGCCGGACAGTTTGTGCTGTTCAGCTACATGGGCCCCTACATCCACACCCGTTTTGACACCAGCTCGGCCCAGTTCAGCACGCTGCTGGTCTGCTACGGCGGCATGGGGTTTGTCGGTAATGCGCTTTTGTCTCATTACATTGACCGCGTGGGCGCAACGCGTGCTGTGCTGATCGCTTTGACGTGCATCAGCGGCGGGATGCTGATGGCACCCTGGACATGCAACTGGTTGGCCATGGGGGCGGTGCTGTTGCCTTGGGGTTTGGGCGTCTTTGCCTCCAATTCGGCCCAGCAAGCTCGGCTGGTGGGGCAAGCGCCCTGGCTGGCATCTGCGTCGATCGCGCTCAACACCTCGGCCATGTACGCAGGCCAGGCCTTGGGAGCAACCATCGGAGCCGTCGTGATCGTTGGTCAGGGTTTGACCGCTTTGCCCCATGTCGGCTTGTTGGGCATGTTGTTGGCCATCAGCTTGAGCCTACTGGCGACCCGCTACGCCCGTTTGCACCCATTAACGCCCCCAGGTTGAGACCCCTCAACCGGGGCGATAATGCCCTGTCACGCACCGGTTACACCGGAACCCGCATTTTTGACTCTGCACTTTTCTGACATGACACTTGCTTTTTCTCAAGTCGCCATCATTGGCGCAGGCGCCATGGGCCGAGGCATCGCCCAAATCGCCGCCCAAGCTGGCAGCCAGGTCTGGCTGTACGACACCCAGCCCGAAGCCATCGCCAAAGCCCGTGACGCGGTGTTTCAACAATGGGACAAGTTGCAAGAAAAAGGCCGCCTGACAGCCGAAGCTGTAGCCGGTCACAAAAGCCGCCTGCTCGGGGCAGCCACACTGCAAGACTTGGCCAAGTGCGAATTGGTGGTCGAAGCGATTGTCGAAAAGCTCGACATCAAGAAGAGTCTGTTCACTGAGCTGGAAAATGTGTTGGATCCCACCGCTGTGCTGGTGACCAACACCTCCTCGCTGTCGGTGACCGCCATTGCCGCCGCCTTGCAGCGCCCCGGCCAATTTGCCGGTTACCACTTCTTTAACCCCGTGCCCCTGATGAAGGTGGTCGAGGTCATCGCCGGTCTCAAGACCGATGCTGCTGTTTGCGAGCGCTTGTCTGAATTTGCCCGCCAGATGGGCCACACCCCCGTGCAGGCACAAGACACGCCCGGCTTCATCGTCAACCACGCCGGTCGCGGTTACAGCACCGAAGCCCTGCGCATCGTGAGCGAAGGCATCGCCGATTTCGCCACGATTGACCGCATCCTGCGCGATCAGGTCGGCTTCAAACTCGGCCCGTTCGAGTTGTTTGACCTGACCGCGCTCGATGTGTCGCACCATGTGATCGAGGCGATCTACCACCAATATTACGAAGAGCCGCGCTACCGTCCCAACGTGATCACCGCCCAGCGCCTGGCCGGGGGTGTGCTGGGCAAAAAGGTGGGAGAGGGTTTTTACAAATATATGGATGGTGCCGCCCAAGTGCCTGCCGAACCACCCGTGCCCTTGGTGGACAACATCCCGCCCGTGTGGGTCTCACCGCGCGCGGCACGCCGCATGGAGCTGCTGCAACTGCTCAAAGACCTGGGGGCCAAAATCGAAACCGGCGCATCGCCCTCTCCCGAAGCACTGACCATCGTCGCGCCACTGGGCTTTGACATCACCACCGTGGCTGTGGTTGAGCGGCTGGACCCGGCCCGCACGGTGGGCATCGACATGCTGGTCAACGACGGAGCGACCAAACGCCGCGTGCTGGCCACCAACCCCTCTACCCGCGCCGACATGCGAGACGCGGCACACGCCCTGTTTGCCCGTGACGGCAAAGCGGTCTCGGTCATCCGCGACAGCGGCGGCTTTGTCACCCAGCGCGTGGTGGCCACCATCGTGAACATCGCCTCCGATATTTGCCAACAACGCATATGCACCCCACAAGACCTGGAAACAGCCGTCACACTGGGCCTGGCCTATCCGCTGGGGCCATTGGCCATGGGCAACCGTTTTGGGCCGGACAGCATCCTCGAAGTGCTGTTCAACATGCAAACCGTCTATGGCGACATGCGTTACCGCCCCAGTCCCTGGCTGCGCCGTCGCGGTGCGATTGGCCTGTCGCTCATGCACACAGAAGACTGAACGATGACCGCCCAACTGCTTAGCACCAGCGAAGGTCAGACCCTCATCCTGACCCTCAGCAACCCCGAGTTTCGCAATGCCCTTGGGCCCGAGATGTACGCCGCCGGGGTCGAAGCCCTGAGCGTCGCTGAATCGAGCGCAGATGTGCGCAGCGTGATCATCACCGGGGCCAACGGCATCTTCAGCGCAGGTGGCAATTTGCAGCGCCTACAAAACAACCGCCAGCTGCCCCCCGAACACCAAGCGCAAAGCATCGAAGGTCTGCACAACTGGATCGAAGCGATCCTCACCTTTCCCAAGCCGGTCATCGCTGCCGTGGAAGGGCCTGCTGCCGGTGCCGGCTTTTCACTGGCGCTGGCCTGCGACATGATCGTGGCAGCGCGCAACAGCGTGTTCGTGATGGCCTACAGCTCGATTGCTTTGTCGCCCGACGGTGGCGGCAGCTGGAGCCTTTCGCGTGCCATGCCGCGCCAGCTGGCCACCGAACTTCTGATGTGCGGCGAGCGCATCGGTGCCGAGCGGCTGCAACAGTTGGGCGTGGTCAACCGATTGACCGATGCAGGGCAAGCCCAAAATGAAGCGCTGAAGTTGGCTGACCAAATCAATGCCCGCGCGCCCAACGCATTGGCCAGCATCAAGGAATTGTTGTCGGATGCCGACGGCAGCAGCTTGAATGCACACTTGGCGCGTGAGCGCGACCAATTTGTCAAAAACCTGCACCACAACAATGCTGGCATTGGTATTGCCGCATTTTTAAACAAACAAAAACCCCAATACGAATAAGCCGTCTGGTCCCCCAGGCGACAAAAAGTCAACCACCAGTCACTCAAAGGACAGAGCATGGACGAACCGATTCTGACAATGGAGGAAAGAGAGGCGATCAACAGTGGTCGCTGGTTCCAGAGTCTCTCACCCTCACTGCGACAC
>CAYRBW010000116.1:0-1473 GCA_964422575.1 uncultured Limnohabitans sp. | reverse complement strand
ACATTCTTCGATGCGCTTACGTCAAACGCCACAAAGACGGCGACATGCTCGCTGCACGGGGAGATCCACCCGAGCAGTGGATCGCCTGTGCCAAGGGCGCCGTGCGTGTCAGCTCGACCTCTGTATCGGGCAAGCAGATCACGCTGACCTATGTAGAGCCGGGCATCTGGTTTGGCGATGTGTCAATCTTCGACGGAGATCGGCGCACGCACGACTGTTACGCCCACGGGGACACGACCACCTTGAATGTGGCCAAAGCCGACTTCAAGAAAATTTTGTCACAACACGTCGAGTTCTACGAAGCCATGCTGCGCCTGCAATCGCGTCGCATTCGTCAGCTCTACGGTTTGGTGGAGGACCTCAACACCCTGCCCTTGCGTGCACGCCTGGCCAAACAACTCAACCACTTGTTGCGCAGCTACGGTGTGCCGAGCTTGTCAGACGCCAAAGCCGTTCGCATCAGTTTGCAGTTGGCGCAAGAAGAATTGGCGCAATTGCTGGGTGCTTCACGTCAACGCGTGAACCAGGAACTCAAGCAAATGGAACGCGAGATGATCATCCGGATCGAGCCGGGCGGTTTGGTGGTAATGGACCGCGATGCGCTGCTGGCCATCGTGAACGCGGACCACTGACCCCCTCTTTTATTGACTCATCACCGCTGGCTACAGCGGAAACAGGTGCCCCATGAGTGCTTTTGATCATTTTGTGGGGACCCGGCCTGTCACGGGCTCGCACGCCTTCGACATCCCGGTTTTGGAACATTGGCTCAAGGCCAGACTCTCCGGCTTTGCTGGCCCCTTGAGCGTGGAAATGTTCAAGGGCGGCCAATCCAACCCGACTTACAAACTCATCACGCCCACACGCCAATACGTGATGCGCGCCAAGCCCGGACCCGTGGCGAAACTGCTGCCCTCAGCGCACGCCATTGAACGCGAGTTTGCCGTGATGAAAGGCCTGTATGGCACCGACGTGCCAGTGGCAGAGATGCACGTGATTTGCGACGATGAATCAGTCATTGGCCGAGCGTTCTATGTCATGGAGTTCGTCCAAGGCCGTGTGCTGTGGGACCAGTCCTTACCGGGTATGACACCCACCGAGCGCGGTGCGATCTACGACGAAATGAACCGCGTGATGGCAGCTCTGCACAAGGTCGACTTTGCCAAACAAGGCTTGGGCAGCTACGGCAAACCTGGCAACTACATCGAACGGCAGATCGGCCGCTGGAGCAAACAATATATGGCCTCCGTCACACAGCCCATTCCAGAAATGGACAAGCTGATGGCATGGTTACCCAAGAACATCCCAGAGAGCGCAAAAAGTGACACCCTGGTCAGCATCGTGCACGGCGACTACCGTCTGGACAACCTGATGTTTCACCCCACCGAGCCTCGTGTGCTGGCGGTGCTGGACTGGGAACTCTCCACACTTGGTCACCCGCTAGCCGACTTCAGCTACCACTGCATGGCTTGGCAC
>CAYRBW010000115.1:347-7428 GCA_964422575.1 uncultured Limnohabitans sp. | reverse complement strand
ATCCTGTTTTTATCGTCATGTCTTCAACTCCTGAAAAATGTGTGCAGAATTGTCGCATGCGAAGACCCTCGGCCCGATTTTGGATGAACTGCTTGCTGGCCCTGGGGGTTGGACTTTCGGGCAACGTGTGGGCGGGACATGCCTATGCCCAGTTTGGCGACATCCGCTATCCCGCTGGTTTCAGCCATTTTTCGTATGTGTACCCGGACGCCCCCAAAGGTGGCGAGATCATGTTGGTGCCGCCCACGCGGCAGTCGAATTTTGACAAGTACAACCCCTTCACCCTCAAAGGCAGTGCGCCACCGTCCATGCTGGCGATGATGTTCGACACCTTGCTGGTGGGCAACATGGACGAGCCAACCACCGCTTACGGTTTGCTCGCCTCTGACATTCTGGTCTCGCCCGATCGGCTCTCGGTGACCTTTCAGATTCACCCCCAGGCCCGTTTCCACAATGGTGATCCGGTGCTGGCCGCCGATGTGCGTCATTCGTTTGAGCGATTGACCAGCAAGCAGGCAGCGCCGCAGTACCGCACTTATTTTGGTGAGGTGAAGGCGGCCACTGTTGTCGGGGAGCGCAGTATCCGTTTTGATTTAGTGCGGCCCAACAGCGAATTGCCCTTGATCGTTGGCAGCTTGCCTGTGTTCAGCCGCAAATGGGGCCTCGAAGGTCAGCGACTCAAAGCGCTTGATCAGATGGTGATGGACATCCCGATCGCGTCGGGTCCTTATCGCATCGGTCCGGTGCAGTTTGGCAAAGACATCACTTATGTGCGTGACCCGGATTACTGGGCTAAAGACCTGAACGTGCGCAAGGGCCTGTTCAACTTTGACCGCATCACCTACAAAATTTACAAAGACAGCACTGCGCAGCTGGAAGCGTTCAAGGCGGGCGAGTTTGACTACATGCAGTCGTTCATTGCCCGCGAATGGGCCAGGGCTTTCACGGGGCGTGCGTTTGAGCGGGGCGAGCTGATCAAGGCCGAGCTGCCCCATGGCAATGCGGGCGACTTTCAGGGGTTTCAGTTCAATTTGCGCCGAGAGAAGTTCAAAGATGTGCGGGTGCGCCAAGCAATTGCCTTGGCCATGGACTTTGAGTGGCTGAACCGCCAGTTGTTTTACAACGCTTACAGCCGAGTACGTGGCTATTTCGTGGCCAGTGACTTCGAGGCCAAGGGGCGTCCCAGCCCCGACGAGTTGGCTTTGCTCTCGCCCTTGCGCGCCAAGTTGCCCGCCGCTGTGTTCGATCAGGATGTGCCACAACCTCCTCAAACTGCACTGGACCCGGCGTCGGGCCATACCCTGCGCGACCATTTGCGACAAGCGCGCGATTTGATGAAAGACGCGGGTTGGACTTACCGCGATGGTGCTTTGCGCAACGCCAAGGGCCAAGCCTTCCGTGTCGAGTTTTTGGACAGCTCGGGCTCGTTGGGGCGCGTGGTCACGCCCTTTGCCAAGAACCTGGAAAAGCTGGGCATTCAGGTGCAATACAAAGTCATCGACTTTGCCTTGTTGCAAAAGCGCATGGACGTGTTTGACTTCGACGTCGTCAGCAATCGCACGGTGGGCAGCGAGGCACCGGGCACTGAGTTACTCGAGCGCTTTGGCAGCAAGGCCGCCGATGTCGAAGGCTCGGGCAATGTGCTGGGCCTGAAAGACCCGGCCGTGGATGCCTTGCTCGACAAGGCCGTCAGCGCCACCACCCGGACGCAGCTGGTGACCAGCTTGCGGGCTCTGGACCGTGTTTTGCGCCATGGCCATTACGTGGTGCCGCATTGGTATGGGGCGGTGCACCGGGTGTCTTGGCGAGCCGCTGCGTTTGATCGTCCCGCCAACTTGCCTCGCTATTACCAACCCGAGGCCTTGGTGACCTCGGTTTGGTGGTCGCGCACAGCGCAGTCCGCTCAAGCCGAGCCAATTGCCGTGAAGAAAGGCCCTTGAAACATGCTGGCCTACATTTTCAAACGCTTGCTCCTGATGATCCCGACCTTGTTCGGGGTTTTGTTGATGACTTTTGTGGTGATCCAATTTGTGCCCGGTGGTCCCGTGGAACAGATGGTGACGCAATTACAGGGGCGAGACACAGGTGGGGAGGGCGCTGGTGCGGCAGGCACAGGTTACCGTGGCCGCCAGGGTGTGGATGCCGCGCGCATTGCCGAGATCAAAACCCTCTATGGCTTTGACAAGCCGCCCACTGAACGTTTTTGGATGATGCTCAAACAGTTTGTGCAGTTCGACCTGGGTAAAAGCTTTTTCTACCCCAAAGACGTCTGGAGCCTGATCAAGGAAAAGCTGCCCGTTTCAATCAGCCTGGGTTTGTGGACTTTTTTTCTGAGTTATCTGGTGTCCGTGCCTTTGGGCATTGCCAAGGCGGTTCGGGCAGGCACGCGTTTTGACACCCTGACCAGTTTGCTGGTGCTCGTGGGTTATGCCATTCCTGGCTTTGTTTTGGGTGTGGCCTTGCTCGTGATTTTTGGGGGGCAGCTGCAGTGGTTTCCTCTGCGCGGACTGACATCGTCCAATTGGGAGCAGCTCAGCTGGGGGGCCAAAGTGGTCGATTATTTGTGGCATATCGCCTTGCCAGTCACGGCCAGTGTGCTGGGCTCGTTTGCGGTCATCACCATGCTGACCAAGAACGCTTTTTTGGAGGAAATCCGGAAACAATACGTGCTGACGGCGCGCGCCAAAGGCCTGAGCGAAAACCGTGTTCTGTATCGGCACATCATGCGCAATGCGCTGATCCCATTGGTCACGGGGTTCCCGGCGGCTTTCATTGGCGCGTTTTTCACGGGCTCTTTGCTGATTGAGACCCTGTTTTCGCTTGATGGTCTGGGTTTGCTCAGCTATGAGTCGGTCATTCGGCGCGATTACCCGGTGGTGCTGGGCACCCTGTATTTGTTCACGCTGATCGGCCTGCTCACCAAGCTCATCAGTGACCTTTGTTATTTGTGGGTGGACCCGCGTGTGAAGTTCGACCAATGAGCCCATCAACGCCATTCTTCTCATCCGCACAGGCATCGCCTGCGGCACGCGCCTGGCAGCGGTTCAAACGCAACCGCCTGGGGCTGGGCAGCCTGATCGTTTTCGTGACCTTGTTCATGCTCAGCTTGGGAGCGGTTTTTGTCAAACGACAAACCCTTGGTGGTTCGTTTTCAGGGGCAATGGTACTTCCCGGTGGTTCAGACCCTGCCCGAAAATCTGTTTGGCGGAGACTTTGAAACGCCTGCCGATTACCTGGACCCGTTCATTCAACAGCAACTGCACAAAGAAGGCAATTGGGCTTTGCAAGCGCCCAACCCTTACCACCACAGCACGCTCGACTACTTTGCTCCTTTGCCCAACCCTGCGCCGCCGACTGCGCGCAACTGGCTGGGCACCGATGACCGTGGGCGTGATGTGCTGGCGCGGCTGCTTTATGGATTCCGTATCTCGGTGTTGTTTGCCTTGGCTTTGACGATTTTTGGTGTGTTGTTAGGTGTGCTGACTGGTGCCGTGCAGGGATTTTTTGTGGGGAAAACCGATCTGGTCTTCCAGCGTTTCCTGGAGATCTGGGGTGCCATGCCCGAGTTGTATTTGTTGATCATTTTTTCGGCCGTGTTTGAGCCCAGTGTCGGCTTGTTGCTGGTGCTGCTCAGCCTGTTTGGCTGGATGGGCTTGTCTGACTATGTGCGGGCCGAGTTTTTGCGCAACCGCCAGCTCGATTACGTGAAGTCGGCTCGGGCGCTGGGCCTAGGGCATTGGCAGATCATGTGGCGGCATGTGCTGCCTAACAGCATGACCCCGGTGGTGACCTTCTTGCCGTTTCGCATGAGTGGTGCCATTTTGGCTTTGACCTCGCTCGATTTTCTGGGCCTGGGTGTGCCGCCTGGCACGCCTTCATTGGGTGAGTTGTTGGCCCAGGGTAAAAACAACATCGATGCTTGGTGGATTTCGATTTCTACGTTTGTCGTTCTGGTGGTGACCTTGCTGCTGCTGACCTTCATGGGGGATGCCTTACGCGACGCCTTGGACCCTCGAAAGGCGAATACATGAACACGCCCCAAACCTTGCTGGAATTGCGGGATTTGTGTATCGCTTTTGGGGGCCATGCAGTGGTGCACGGCGTGAATCTGAGCATCCAAGCGGGTGAGCGGGTGGCGCTGGTGGGCGAGTCGGGCTCAGGTAAATCCGTGACTGCTTTGTCGGTGCTGCGTTTGCTGGAGTCGGTCGAGCTGACAGGGCAGGTGCTGTGGCGGGGTCAGGATTTGTTGTCGCAAACCCCTGCCCAGATGCAGCGCATCCGTGGTGACGAGATCGCCATGATTTTTCAGGAGCCGATGACGGCGCTGAACCCCTTGATGACGGTGGGCCAGCAAATCTCGGAAGTGCTGCAGCTCAAAAAATGCCTGTCTCACCGCGCAGCCGATGCACGTGCTGTGGAGTGGTTGTCCGAGACGGGTATTGATGAGCCTGAACGCCGTTTTGATGCCTATCCGCACCAGTTGTCTGGTGGTCAACGTCAGCGCGCGATGATGGCCATGGCCTTGGCTTCTGAGCCCAAGCTCTTGCTGGCCGACGAGCCGACTACCGCACTGGACGCCAGTTTGCGCCTGCAGATGCTGCAGCTGCTTTGCGAGCTACAGCAAAAAACGGGCATGGCCGTGCTCTTGATCACCCACGATTTGACCTTGGTGCGCCACTTTGCCAACCGTGTGGCTGTGATGGAAAAAGGCCGAGTGGTGGAGCAAGGGGCTTTGGAGGATGTGTTCTCTCATCCTCAGCACCCGTATACCCAAAAGCTGCTGGACAGCCGCCCCTCTCGCGAGGGTCTTGTCCAAGCCAACGTCACCGAGACTGCCTTGTTGGAAGTTAAAGGCCTGCAGGTGCGCTATCCCATGGCTGTGCCCGGCTTTCGCGGCTGGTTCCGAAAGCACCACTTCACAGCCCTACAGAGTGCAGATTTTTGCATTTCAGCGGGCACAACCTTGGGCATCATGGGCGAGTCAGGCTCCGGAAAATCCAGCTTAGCGCAGGCCGTTTTAGGTTTGATTCCGTTTGAGGGCGGGCTGACTTTCGGCGGTCAGACTTGGCAAGGTGTTCCTGCGCGTGACAAGGCGCTGCGGCAAAAGGTGCAGGTTGTTTTTCAAGACCCTTATGGCAGCTTGTCGCCCCGCATGACCGTGGGGGAGATCGTGTCGGAGGGCTTGCGACTGCACCAAGCGTTGATACCCGAGGCTGACATTGAATCTCGGATCATGGCCACTTTGGCCGAAGTGGGCTTGAGTACAGCGGACTTTCCAGACTTGCTCAACCGCTATCCCCATGCGTTTTCCGGAGGACAGAGGCAGCGCATCGCGCTGGCCCGTGCTTTGGTGGTCGACCCGGCTTTGCTCGTGCTGGACGAGCCGACCAGTGCGCTCGATGTCACCGTGCAAAAGCAAATACTGAAATTACTTCAATCACTGCAAAAGAGTCGAAACATGGCTTTTCTATTGATTACCCATGACATCGATGTTTTGCGTGCGATGGCTCACCAAGTGATGGTTCTGCGAAATGGGCAGGTGCAGGAGATGGGGCCGGCCGAGCAGGTGCTGTATCGGCCAGCACATGACTACACCCGCAGTTTGTTGGCGGCCTTTCCCGATGCATGAGCTTATTGGGGGCGGATTTGCGCTTCGTTTTCCTTAAAAATCACGCACTTAGCACGTTTTTCGACTAGAATACTGGCTTCACGACCAAACGGGCGGGTTTTCACCGCCCGTTTTTTTTGGGTCTTTCTTTTTAACGTTGATATTTCGAAGCTCTGTGGCATTGCAGCAAATTGTTCAAGAAACCGTGACCGGCCTGGGCTATGACCTGGTCGAAATTGACCGCACAGCGGGCGGTTTATTGCGCATCACCATCGACTGGCCATGGCAGCCTGGCGAAGAGCTTTTTATCAACGTAGAAGATTGCGAAAAAGTCAATCGACAGCTGCAGTTCGCCCTGGAAGTTGACGGCGTGACGTACAACCGTCTTGAGGTGTCGTCCCCTGGGATTGACCGACCGCTGCGTCATGAAAAAGATTTTGAACGTTTTGTCGGTGAACTGATCGACATCACCTTGAAGGCCCCGATGGGCGAAAACGCCGGCGGCTTGGTCAGTGCCAGTCGTAAAAAGTTCCGAGGCACCTTGGAGCGCACCAGCAGCGGCGAAGGCTGGCAAATCGTCTGGAGCGATGAGCCGGCCGTCAAACCCGGTCAAAGAATCAGTAAAAAACGAGTTCCAGCGCCTTTGCATGCGTTGGGGTTCACATTGGATGAATTGCGCGAGGCTCGTTTGGCCCCCGTGGTGGATTTCAAGGGGCGCAAGCCAAAGGTTGAGACCTGACCAGGGTGTCAGGTTTTGAGCATTTTTGTCGGGTCTGAACCGCAGACCCAGTGGAACAGGAGAGTGAAGTCATGAATCGCGAAATGTTGATGTTGGTCGAAGCCATCTCACGTGAAAAAAACGTTGAGCGCGACGTGGTGTTTGGTGCAGTGGAAGCTGCTTTGGCTCAAGCTACCAAAAAGCTGTATGCCGGTGAAGTGGACATCCGCGTGTCGGTGGACCGCGATAACGGCAACTATGAAACTTTCCGCCGCTGGCACGTGGTTCCCGATGAAGCCGGTTTGCAGTTGCCCGAGCAGGAAATCTTGCTGTTTGAAGCCAAAGAACAAATTCCCGACATTGAAGTCGATGAATACATCGAAGAGCCGATTGAGTCCTTGCCCATTGGCCGCATTGGTGCCATGGCGGCCAAGCAGGTCATCTTGCAAAAAATCCGTGACGCTGAGCGCGAGATGCTGCTCAACGACTTCATGTCGCGTGGCGAGAAGATTTTTGTGGGCACCGTCAAGCGCATGGACAAAGGCGACCTCATTTGCGAGGCTGGTCGCATTGAAGGCCGCCTGCGTCGCAGTGAAATGATCCCCAAGGAGAACCTGCGCAGTGGTGACCGGGTGCGCGCCATGATCATGGAGGTCGACTTGACTTTGCGCGGTGCGCCCATTTTGTTGTCCAGATCTGCGCCCGAATTCATGATCGAATTGTTCCGTCAGGAAGTGCCCGAGATCGAGCAAGGC